>JAYUXQ010001280.1:0-15915 GCA_043752905.1 Nannocystis sp.
CTCGGCGAGCAGGTGGAGCTCGAACAGGACTGTCCCGAGGGACAGGCGGGCCGGGGCGTAGTCGGCGTCGGCGGCGAGGGCCGCCTCGAAGCGGCGACGCGCGGCCTGCAAGGTGGCGGTGCGGGGGTCGACGCGGGTCGTTGGGGCGTCGATCGCGGTGGGGCGCGGTGTGACGGGCTTTTGCGGGGGTGGGGCCGGGCGTGGGCCGGGCGGAGCCCTGGGGGGCGCGCCGGGGCGTGGCGGGGGCGCGTGGCGGGCCTGCGGAATGACGGTGAGCGGCTCCTGATCGTCGTCGCCGAGCTCGGTCGGCTCCTCGTCGACGTCCGTGACCTCGTCGACCTCCTCGGTCACCTCCTCTGCATCGACGGCCTCGCTGATCTCCTCGATGTCGTCGGCCTCGGGCCTGGCGCTGACGAGCGTGCCGGGCTCGGCCTCGGGCGAGACGTCGGCGAGCGCGTAGGTGCGGGTCGGCTCGGGGGCGTCGCCGAGGTCGTAGGTGGTGGTCCGCTCGCGCGAGTCGCCGAGGTCGTAGGTGCGGGTCGGCTCGGGGGCGTCGCCGAGGTCGAATGATGTCGTCGGCTCTGGCTCTGGCTCGGGGTCGGGCTCCGCGAGTTCGCTGGGCGCGTGGGCGAGGCTGGCGAGCAGCGTGCGACCGATCTCGGTGAGGATGCGGGCGCGGAGCTCGGTGTCGGCGAGCTCGGCGAGCTGCGCGTCCATCAACGCGTCGGCGCCGTCGATGTCGCCGGCCTCGATGCGCAGGCGCACGAGCCCCTCGATCGCCGAGGACAGGCGCTTGCCCTGCAGCGGGTCGCTCGGGTTCCGGGTGGCGAGCACGCGGGTGTACAGCTGGGTGGCGAGCTCGCGGTCGCCGAGCGCGGAGCGGGCGAGCGCGGCGGCCTCGAGCAATCCATCTGGATGTGCGAGCGAGGAGAGGCCGTCGATCAGCGCGGCGGCGTCGCCCTGGGCGCGGGCGAGGGCGACCTTGCGGGCGACCAGCTTGGCGCGTCCGGGGCCGTTGGTCTCCTCGTCGGCGGGGATCGCCAGCAGGGCCTCGTCGATGGTGGCGAGGGCGGTCTGCGGCTCGCTGGCCTCGTGCTCGAGCGCGTCGGCGAGGGCACCCGCGATCTTGACGATGCGCGCGGCGGCGGCGATGCGCGGGTCCACGGCCTCGCCCTCGGGGATCGGTCCGAACGGGTCGACGGGCAGCGGCTTGAACGGGTCGGGGGTCTCGGCGTTGTCGGTCATCGGACCGCCGGACACCTGGAACGCGGCCGTGATCGCGTCGTCGAGGCGGCGGCGCAGCAGCTGCAGGCCCTCGTCGAGGCGACCGCGGCGGCGGACCAGGCGACTGAGGCCGAGCAGGACGTCGTCGTTCTCGGGGGCCTCGGCGGCGAGGGTCTCGAGCGTGGCCATCGCGGCGGCCTCGTCTCCGAGGCCCTCTTGCAACGCGCGGGCCTTGACGACCAGCAACGCGATGCGGCTGTCGCGGTCGTCGGGGGCGACGTGCGCGAGGCGTTGCTCGACGACCGGGAGCAGCGGGCCGTATTGCTCGGTCTTGAGGTAGAGGCGCTGGAGCTGGGCGAGCGCCTCGGCGTCGTCGGGGCGGCGCTGGTGGATGTCCTGCCAGGCGGCGATCGCCTGCGGGATCTGGGCGAGGTGCTCCTCGCAGAGGTTGGCGATGCGGGCCGTGGCGCGCAGCTGGAACACGGGGTCGGGCACGGTCGCCGCGGAGGCGCGCAGGGCCTCGACGGCGCGGGTCCACAGGCCCTGGCGGATCAGGAGGTCGGCGTGGCGCTCCTGGACCTGCGGGTGGGCCGGGAACTCGCGCGCGAGGGCCTCGAGGCGGCGGGTCGCGTCGACCAGGCGATCGACGCGGATCACGAGGTCCTGCGCGAGCGCGAGGGTCCGGCCGACGCGGGTCTCGACGTCGAGCTCCGGGGCCTCGAGGTCGAGCAGGCGCGCGCTGGCGTCGACATACTCGCGCTCGCGACCGCTGCGCTCGTGGATGCGGGCCAGCGCGCGCAGGGCGTCGCGGTCACGCGGGGCGACGCTGACGACCGCCTGGTACTGCTCCTCGGCGCGGTCGAGTTGACCTGTCCTCTCGTACAGGTCGGCGAGCCGCAATCCATAACCGACGACGTGCTCCGGGACGGTGAGCTCGCCGATCATGCGGCTGTAGGCCTCGATGACGCGGTGCGGGAGCGCCTCGCGGGCGGCGAGGTCCTCGAGGCGGCTGCGCAGGTCGGTGTCGTCCGGCGTGAGGGTGAGCGCCTCCTCGAGTTGCAGCAGCGCGGGCTCGGGCTGGTGGGCGCCCTCGTCCCACAGGCGGGCGAGCGCGGCGGCGACGGCGGCCTTCTCGGGCTTGTTGTTCGCGGGGGTGCTGGCGTAGGCGAGCGCGAGCTCGTCCCACGCGCTGGGTACGGCGGGGTGGGCCGGCAACACGGGGCCGGTCAGCTCGGGCAGGGGCGGGAGGCCGGCGGTGACGGCCTCGACGCGGGCGCGGTGGGCAGCGACGGCCGCGGCGGAGGGGGCGGGGGCGGAGGGGGCGGGCGTCGTCTGGGCCACGCGTGGCGGGGTGGCCGCGGGCTTGCCGGGGGGCTTGGACCTGGCCTCGGGGCCAGGTACGTTCGGACCTGTCCTTCCGGGCAGGCGACCGGGCGGGGTGGTCTTGGCGGGCGTGCCAGACGTGCCAGGCGTGGCAGGCGTGCCGGGTTTGTTGGACCTGGCTTGCGGGCGGGGCAGTGCGGGTTGGCCGGGGCGGACGGCGGGGACCGACGAGGTGTCGATCAATTCATCTTCACCGTCGTCCTCCATGAGGTCGGCGATGTCGACGATGTTGGTGTGACTGCCTCGGTTAGCAGGGCCGCGGGTCGACTCTTCGAGCTCTTCGAGTTCGGCGAGTTCGGCGAGTTCGGCGAGTTCGGCGAGTTCGGCGAGTTCGGCGAGTTCGACGATGCTGGTCTGCTCGCGTTTGGGTCGCAGGGCCTGCATCTCGGCGGGGCTGAGGTCGATCTCGCCGGTGAGGCGGGCATCTTCAAAATCCTCGAGCTCCTGGATCTCGCTGAGGTCGACGACGCCGGTCTGCTCGCGTCGCGGCCGCAATGCGGCGCGCTGGTCGGCGTCGAGCTCGATCTCACCGGTGAGGCGGGCATCTTCAAAATCCTCGAGCTCGGACAGCTCCATAATGCTGGAGACGCTGGACGGCTCGCGCTGCGAGCGGAAGCTGGTCGGCTGGGGCTCGAGCACGATCTCGCCGCTGAAGCGGGTCTCGTCGACGAGCTCGACCTCGGAGAGATCCATGATCTCCGAGGGCTCGCGCGCGGCGGTCTTGGCGGGGGCCAGCCGCGCGAAGGTGATCGGGTGCAGGCCGACTTTTTGCCAGAGCGCGAGGTCGGCGAGTTCGGGGGGGTTGCAGTGCGGCCACAGCAGCGGGTCGCGCGGCGGTGGTGGTGTTACGTAGGCGCCGGTCAGCTCGGCGAGCTTCCACAGGCGAGTATGCTGCGCGCCGAGGTCGCCGGAGCGGGGCGGGAGGTCGGCGACGCTGGCGGCGTTGAGGCGCCACGCGCCGACCCGGGCGCGCAGGGCGTACTCGGGGCGGGCGAGGTTGTTCTCGTAGAGGTCGGCGAGCTGGTTGAGCAGGCGGGTCTGGTCGCGCTTACCTGGCTTTTGGGTCAGCTCCCACGCGGGCACGAGGAGGACCAGGTGCCAGAGGTTGTCGCGCTCGGCGAGGCGGTCGAGCTCGAAGCGGGCCTCCTCGCTGCCGGGGTGGACCTGCAGGATGCGCAGCCACTCGGCCATCGCGCCCTGGGCGTCGGCGAGCTGCTTCTCGCGCACCTCGGCGCGCAGCTTCAATAAGTTGATCTTGGCGTTGGGGTCGATCGCGGCGCCGACCATCTGTTGCAGGATCGCCAGCAGGATCAGCGCGCCGGCGCGGGGCGTGCCGGCGACGTGGTCGTGATCGATCTCCGCGGCGAGCTCGCGGATCTTCGGCAGCAGGGTCTGGCCGAGGTCGTACTTGACGCCGAGCTTGAGCGTGCGCAGAGCCGCGTAGAGGTCGTCGCGGCGCTCGTGCTCGATGCGGGCCGCCTCGCGCAGGTTGGCGAGGGCGCCGCGCGCGTCGTTCTTGCTGGCGCGCACGGCCGCGACGGCGCGGTGGTGCTCGGCCAATTCAGGCCAGAGGCCGTGGCGCTCGGCGAGCTGTACGAGCAGGTCCATCGCCTCCTCGGCGAGTGAGGCCTCCTGGCCGCGCAGGTCGTCCCACGCGCGGCGCAGCCACGCGAACGCCTTCTCGGGCTGCTTGAGGTGGCGCTCATAGACCTTGGCGATCGCGTTGCAGGACTCGAAGCGGGCCAGGCCGGTGCGGGCGCGGGCGAGGCGGGCCTCGTGCAGCTCGACGAGCGCGGGCCAGAGCTCGTGGGCCTCGGCGGTCGCCTCGATCTGGCGGGCGAGCTCGTCGTCCTCGGGGCGGAGTTTATAGGCGCGTTGCAGGAAGCCGAGGCTGCGCTGCGGGTCGCCGAGGCGCTCACGGGCGACCTCGGCGGCGGAGAGGAGCAGTGCGATGGTCGCGTAGTCGCCGTAGTTGGGCGACTTGCTCGACTCCTGCAGCGCGAGCTCCTGCTCGTGGACGTCGAGCATCTGGGCCCACAGCCCGTGCTGCTCCGCGAGGGTCTCGAGGCGATCGAGCACGGTGGCGGCGTCCATGCCGGCGCGCAGGGCGACGAAGTAGCCCTTCTTGGCCCACGCGAACGCGAGCTCGGCGTCGCCGATGCGCTGCTCGGCGGCCGCGGCGGCGCTGAGGCAGATCTCGATCTGGCCGCGGTTCTCGCCGCGGGCGTTCATCTCGGTGAAGCGCTCGCCGTAGACGACCAACAGGTCCTTCCACATGCGGTGGGCCTCGGCGAAGGCCTCGATCTTCTGCTTGAGGTCGCGGCTGCCGGGCGCGATGGAGAGCGCGCGGCCGAGCAGCTGCAAGGCCCGCTTGGCGTGGCCGAGGCCGGTCTCGCAGACCTCCGCCATCTGCTCGAGGGTGACGACCTGCTCGGCGGGATCGCGAGAGAGCTCGAGGCGGCGCTCGAGGGTGGCGAGCGTGCCGGCGTGGTCGCCGGTGAGGGTCTGCAGCTCGCCCATGATGCGCAGGCCGTCGGCGTCATCGGGGTTCTCGGCGAGGAAGCGTTGAAAGCTGGCGAGGGCCTTGTCCTGGGCCTGGAAGTTGACCAACCAACTCCGCGCGATCATCTCGTGGAGCTCGCGGCGCTGGTCGAGCTCGGTGATCGACAGCAGCATGACCTCCGCGTGGCGGATGAGCTTGTCGAACTGGCTGGCACGCTCGTAGAGGTCGAGCAGGCGGGCCGCGATGTCGCGGTTGCCGACGGCGACGCCCGCGGCCAATTGCTCGAGCACGCGGACGGCGGAGGTCGGGTTGTCGAGCTTGTCGGCGAGCACCTCGGCGCGCTCCCAGCCGATCGTGATCGCCTCCTCGTCGGAGTCGACCATGTCCTGCAAATTGCCCAGGGCGGCCGCGAGGCCGTGCCACGAGCCGAGCGCGCGGTACAGGCGGGTCAGCGCCTCGACGGCGCCGCGGTGGTCGCGGTGGATCCTCAGCACGCGCTCGAAGGCGGAGCAGGCGAGGTCGTGGTCGGCGAGGGTGGTCTCGGCGAGGTGCCCGAGGCGCATGAGGTAGTCGAGCTGGCGGATCGGCGGGGTCTTGGCCGAGGCGGCCGCCTTGCCGAGCAGGTTGGCGAGCTCCTCGTGGCGACCGATCGCGTCGTACACGGCGATCATCTTGTCGAGGACCTCCATGTTGTGCGGGTCGAGCGACAGCAGCTGCTGGCAGGCCTGCGCGGTGCGCTGCGGGTCTTGCAGCTTGCGCTCGGCGACGTCGACCATGCGGCGGAGCACCCTGGCGCGCATCGCTGGCTCGCCGACCAATTGCAGCTCGCGCGCGAGGGCGTCGAATTCGCCTGCCGCTTCAGCCAATTCGGCGCACAGGCTCTGCATGCGGTGCAGGGCGTCGCTGTCGCCGGGCGAGTAGCCGAGGATCTGCTCGCAGGCCCACAGCGCCTCGCGTGGTTGCCTGAGCTCGTTGTGCCAGATCTCGGCCATGCGGCGCAGGAGCACCACGCGCTGCGACACCGAGCGCGTCGCGTCGTGTTGGGCCCTCAGCAGGTCGATGACCTGATCATAGGCGCCGGTGCGCTCGTACATCTCGCCGAGCGCCTTGATCGTCGCGGCGTCGCCGGGCGCGAGGCCCAGCATCTCGTGATAGAGGGTGATCGTGCGCTGCGGGTCGGTCATCCGCTCGCGCTGGGCCTGCGTCAGTCGGCGCAGGACCTCGAAGCGGCGGGCCGGCTCGTGGGTGCGGGCGAGCTCGTTCTCCTGCGAGACGACCATGTTGTCGAGCAGGCGCGCGCGCTTGTCGATGCGGCCGATCTGCTCGCGTGGGCGCCAGTCCTGCGGGTAGGCGGCGGCCATGCGGTTCCAGGCGTTGAGCGCCCCTCCGAGGTCCCCGAGGCGGCGCTCGTAGACATCGGCGAGCTCGGCGAAGTTCTCGGCGAAGTCACTGCGCGCGAGCGGGCTCTGGGCGCCCTGGACCTGCTGGGCCTGATCGATCTGGTAGAGCAGCAGCTCGGCGAGGTGGGTCCAGTTGTTCTTGCGGCGCCAGTGCTCCTTGTAGCCCTCGAAGGCCTCGGCGTTGAAGGGCTCGCGCTCGAGCACCTTGTAAAAGAACACGGCGGCGCGCTCCTCGTCGCCGAGCTCCTCGCGGGCGACGCGGGCGGCGCTCAGCAGGCGTACGGTCGGCGTGCTGTCCGGCGCCTGGTCGACCCACTTTTCAATCAAGCCCACATAGCCGTGGTGGTCGCTCAGCTCGCGCAGCAGGGCCTCCAGGCGCAGCCACCCGTCGCCCCCCGGGGCCTCGAAGCGCGAGGCCATGGCGAAGCAGGCGCGCGCCTCCTCGCGGCGCGACAGGTGCGTCTCCAGCAGCTCGCCGCGCTGCAACCACAGCGAGTAGCTGTCGGCCTCGCTGATGTAGCCGAGCCACGCGCCGTAGAGCTCGTCGAGCTCCATCCAGCGCTCCTTGGCGGCCAGCAACTCGGCGAGCGCGTTGCCGGCCTCGAAGTGGTCGGGCTTGAGGGCGAGCGTGCGACGCAATAATCCCAGGGCCTGGCGGTCGTCGTTCTGGGCGCGGGCCAGCTTGGCGGCGCGGAAGAACACGTCGGCGGCCTTGGCGAGGCCCTCGTTGCTGGCCTTGCCGGACCCGAGGTAGAGCACGCCGAAGGCGCGCAGCGCCGCGATGTTGTCGGGTCCGGCCTTGAGGGCGGCCTGCAGGTGCACGGCGGCGGCGGGGATGTTCTCCAGCTGCTGCGACTCGATGCGAGCGAGGCGCAGGTGCAGCTCGGCGAAGCGGGCCTTGTCGCGGGCGGGGTCGGTACGCGCGAGCTCGGCGCCGATCATCTCCATCGCCCCGGGCCACGCACCGGCGGCGAGGTACAGGCGGATCAGCTGCTCGGAGGCGTTGCGGTCGCCGGGGCTCTGCTCGAGCGCCTTGCGGTAGAGGACGGTCGCCTCGTGGATGTCGTAGAACTGATTCTCGTACAGCTGGCCGAGCTCGATCAGCGCGGCCGGCACGGCGCCACGGTCGTGCCGGCGCAGGTGCTCGATGCGCCAGCGCAGCAGCGTCGCCAGCTCGGTGTGCGCGCCGAGGCCCTCGTACAGCTTGCGCAGGTGCTCGTAGGGCCGCACGTTCTCCGGCTGGGCCTGCAAGGCGCGCACGAGGGCGTGGGCGGCCTGGGTCCGGTCCTTGACGCGGTCGTTCCACAGCTCATAAGCCTGGAACGACAGCTCGCCGACCTTGGCCGCGTCGCGGATCGCCGCGGCGTGCAACACCAGCAGGCTGGCGAGCGCAGCCCAGTTCTCGGCCTCGCGCAGGCAGCGACGCGCGCGCAGGAAAGCGTCGTCGCTGCCCGGCGACTTGCGGTATGCGCCGAGCTCCACCGGCTCTCCGACGGCCGGCGGCGGCAGCGGGCAGGGCAGGTCTTTCAGCGAGGAGGTGTGCGGGGCCGCAGCGGCGAGGTCCATGAGTTTTCGAGTCCAGAAGGGCGCGAGCGCACATCGTACCACGCCGTCCGCTCGGCCGGGAAGGGCACCGTTCGCGGCGGCGGCGACGGCTATTTGCCTTTACATGCCTGTTCCTGGCGGTTCGACGGGGGCAAAGGGATGCGCTATAGGTCCGGCCTTGTCTCGTCCGTCGCGACTCGTCCACAACGCCTCCAGGCTCGTCGACCTCCGCCTGCCCAATGGCGCGCGGATCCTCGTGTTGCCGCTGCCAGGCGGGCCCGGTGAGCGCGGCGGGTCGAGTGAGGGCGGTCGCAGTGAACGCGGCGACCACATCGACCACGTCGCCCACGTCGCCCACGTCGCCCACGTTGACCACCGTGACCATCGAGATCACCGTGACGACGGTGACCGCGGTCATCGCGGGGACCGCGAGCGTGACCGCGAGCGCGGACCCGGCGAGCGCTCCGCGGGCTCGGGCGAGCGCTTCAGGCTGGCCCGGACCGGCGGCAACGGGGCCGCCGCGGTGCAGCTGTGGGTGGGCGCCGGCACCTCCGCGGAGCGCCCGGACGAGCACGGCTGCGCGCACCTGCTCGAGCACATGCTCTTTAAGCCCTTGCCCGAGGAACATGTCCCGAGGAACATGTTACGCGCGCTCGGCGTGCCGGCGACCGGGGAGGTCGACCTCGCCAGCGCGCTCGAGGCGCTGGGCGGCGACAGCAACGCGTTCACCAGCCACGACGAGACGGTGATCCACGCGACGGTCCCGGCCCGCGCGGTGGCGACGGCGGTGGCGATCATCTCCGCGGCGGTCCTGCACCCGCGGCTCGCCGCGGCCACGCTGGCGCAGGAGCGCGAGGTCGTCGTCGAGGAGATCAAGCAATACGACGACGAGCCCGGGCAGCGCGTGTTCCAGGCCCTGCTGCGTAGCATCCACGGCCGGCACAGCTACAGCCGGCCGGTCCTCGGGCTGTCCCGCGAGGTCCGCGGCCACACGCCCGCCCGCCTGCGCGCCTACCATCGCCGCGCCTACGCCGGCCAGCGCCTCACCCTCGTGGTCGTCGGCGACGTCGAGGTCGCAAAGGTCGTCGCCGCGGCCCGCCGCGCCCTCGACCCCCTGCCGCGCGCGCGACCCTTGCCCGACGAGGCCGACCCGCGGCGCCAGACCCCCGGCCCGCGCGTGCACCTGCGCCGCGGCGACGTCCAGGAGGTCCACCTGATGATCGGCTGGGCGGCGCCGGCTGCCGGCGACGAGGACGCGCCCGCCCTCGACGTCGCGTCGGTGGTGCTCGGGCACGGCGAGGCCTCGCGCCTGGTCCGCGAGACGCGACGCCGGGATCAGGTGGTGTCGGAGGTCAGCTGCAGCTGCGAGTCGTCGCGGCGGCGCGGCAGCTTCATCGTCCACGCCAACACCACCGCCCCGCAGGCCCGCGACGCGGTCGCGGCGCTGTTCGCCCAGGTCGCCCGCCTGCGTGAGCACGTCATCGACGCCGACGAGCTGGCCCGCGCGCGCGCGATACTCGAGAGCGACCCGGTGTATCGGCAAGAGACCGTGCAGGGCCGGGCCCACGCGATCGGCTACTACGCGACCGCGTTCGGCGACCTCGGCCATGAGCGGACCTACTACGCCGCGCTCGCGCAGCTGACCCCCGAGTCGGTGCGCGACGCGTGCGAGCGCTACCTCTCGGTCACGCAGGCCAGCGTCAGCGCCGAGCTCCCCTCGGAGGAGACCACGCCCGCGGCCCTGGACCGGCTCACGCGGGCGATCGCCGCCGAGGCCCCGGCGCGCCCGCGGGCCCGCGCGCGCCGCCCGGGGATCGCCCGCGACCGCTTCGGCGTCGCCAGCGTCGACCTCGGCAATGGCTTGCGCGTGCGTGCGATCGTCGACCCGAGCGTGCGCATGGCCGCGGGCTGGCTGGTGTGGCCCGGCGGCCAGAGCACCGAACCATCCTCGCTGGCCGGCGCGGCCGCGACGATCGCCGCGCTGCTGACCCGCGGCAACGACCGCCACGACGGCGACGAGATCAGCCACGCCGTCGATGGCCGCGCCGCCTCGCTCGACGGCTTCGCCGGGCGCAACAGCCTCGGCCTGCGCTGGGAGTGCCTGAGCCGCGACGTGCCCGCGATCCTCGAGCTCGCGCTCGAGTGCGGCCGCTCGCCGAGCTTCCCCGCCGACGAGCTCGCCGAGGAGCGCCGCGTCGCCCTGCAAGAGCTCGCCGCCGAGGCCGACGACCCCGCGCAGCTGGCGATCCGCGCCATGTCGGCCGCCTTCTATGGCGACCATTCGTTCCACCGTGCGATCCGCGGGACCCCGTCCGGCCTGCGAGCGCAGAGCGCCCCGCGGCTGCGCGCGCTGTGGGCCGACAGCTACGCCCCGGGTGACGCGGTGCTCGGCATCGTCGGCGACTTCGACCTCGAGGACACGCTCGCCCGCATGGAGCTGCTCCTCGGGACAGGTCGCAAAGGCCAGGCCAGATCTCCACGCGGACGCGCGCGCGCGCCGGCGCCGGCGTCGGCCCGGCTGCCGACGGGCCCCCGCGAGCGCGTGATCTACAAAGAGCGCGAGCAGGCCCACCTCGCGCTCGGCTTCCCGGGGCTGCTGCTCGGCGACCCGCAGGGCCCCGCGCTCGACATCCTCAACGCGGTGCTCGGCGGCCAGAGCGGGCGGTTGTTCGCCGCGCTGCGCGAGCGCCAGGGCCTCGTCTACGAGATCTCGGTCAGCAGCGTCGAGGGCCGCGACGCCGGCCATGTCATGGTCCACGCGTCGACCAGCCAGGACAAGCTCCCGCGCGCCCGGGCGGCGATCGCCGTCGAGCTCGAGCGCATGGTGGCCCAGACGATCACCCGCGAGGAGCTCGCGCGGGCCCAGGCCTGGCTCGTCGGCCAGCACGAGAGCGGCCAGCAACGCCGCAGCCGCGTCGCCTCGCAGCTGGCCTTCGCGGCCGCGCACGGCCTCGACTACGGGCGCCACTTCCTCTATCCAGAGCGCGTCGCCGCGGTCTCCGCCCCGCAGGTCCTGACCCTCGCGCGCAGGATCTTCGACCCGCGGCGCCAGGTCACCGGCCTCGTGCGCGCGCGCTGAGCCCGGTGACGTGACGGTTTCCTGGAGGTAGGCGCGAAATCGCGGCCGACGCGCCCGTGACCCGTCCAGTTTCCCGATCGGCGCCGGGTCCGGTAAATGCAACGGACTGGCCTTGTCCGTGCGCGCCTTGCTAGGCTCGTCCGCGTGTCGTCCTCCTCGCTGTCCCGGGCGCTCGCCGTCGCCTGCCTGCTCGCCCTGGCCCCGTCGCCGGGCGAGGCGGCGCCCGCGAAGGCGAAGTCCGCCAAGGTGAAGGCCCCGAAGCCCAAACCCGCGAGCGACGCCAGGCCAGCCGCGACCGCGACTCCAGCCGCGACCTCGGGTCCGGTCGCGACGCAGTCCGCCACCCCGTCCACCACCCCGTCCGCCGCTGCGGGCTCCATCGCCGACCCCTTCGCGCAGGCCGGCTCGGCCGCGGTCACCGGACAACCCGCGGGCGCCCGCGAGAGCGAGATCTTCGGCGATCGCCTCGACGGCATCGAGGGCGAGGTCGCGGCGCTCAAGGACAAGATCTTCCGCAGCAAGGCCCGCCTCGCGGTGCTGCGCGACACGGTGATGAGCGGCGTGATGGCGGGCGGCCGCGTCGTCGTCGCGCACCGCAACCTCATGAGCTCGAGCTTTCGCCTGGTCCGCGTCGCGGTGATCCTCGACGGCGCCCAGATCTTCGCGCGCAGCGACGACACCGGCGCGCTCGACCAGGAGGACGAGCTGCCGCTGTTCGACGGCAACCTCCCGCCCGGCCCGCACGAGATGACGATCGAGCTGTCGTACCAGGGCCAGGGCTACGGCGCCTTCAGCTACCTCAAGGGCTACAGCTTCAAGTCGGCCTCGACCCACAGCTTCAACGTCGGCGACAGCGGCCAGTTCAAGCTCGTCAGCAAGGGCTATGAGCGCGGCAACCTCACCACCGAGATGAAGGACAGGCCCGCGGTCGAGTGGCAGACGGTCGCAATCGACGCATCGGGCGCCCCCACAGCCTCCGGATCCGCCGGATCCGCCGGATCCGCCGGCAAGTGAGCGTCATGCCCCGCCCGTCCTCCACGCGCCGCCTCGCGGCCACGCTCGCCGGCCTCGCGGTCCTGTGCGCGCCGGCCGGCGCCGACGCGGCCGGCCTGTCCCGGGGGACAGGTGTATTCACGCGGCGGCCCGCCGCGGACATGTCCCTCGGGACAGGCGCCATGTTCGGCCTCGCGGCGCCCGCGGGCGGGCTCTCTGCGCACCTGTCCTTCGGGACAGCCCTCTTCGCGGCCGCACCGGCATCCGCGCCCGACATCCCGCCCGAGCTCGCCAGCGTCGTCGCCTCGCTCGCCGCCGCCGAGGAGATCGCGCTGGCCGCCGAGCAGGCCGCGGCGCGCAGCGACACCCGCAGCGACCGCGAGCTCGCGCGCCGGCTCGTCGCCGGTCAGGTGATGCTCACCCAGCGAGACAGCGAGCGCGCCGCGGTCGTGTTCCTCGATCTCCTGGAGAACGCTCCCGGCTCCCCCGCCGCCGCGCAGGCCCGCTTCTATCTCGGCGAGGCGCTGCTGCTGCTCGGCATGCGCCGCTGGGCCGCCGAGTGCTTCTCCAGCACGCTCGCCGACCCGGGCGCCGACGCGCGGCGCCTGCATCAAAAGTCCGTCGCCCGCCTGCTCGGCCTCGCCAGCCCCTCGCGCGCCGCCGGCCACGCGCGCAAGCCCGGCCTCGGCGCCTTGCCCGAGCTGCGCGCGCGCATGCAGGCGCTCGGCCTGACCGCCACCGCCCCGCAGACCCCCGCCGAGGCCCCGCGCGGCGACCTCGGCCCGACCGACATCTTGCGCCTGCGCGGCTGGGTCGCGGCGATCGCATCCGATCAGCGCAGCGTCGAGCTCGCCTACGCCCACGGCCGCCACCTGTTCCTCAGTCGCGAGTATGGCGCCGCGCTGGCCGAGCTCGAGGTCATCGCCCCCGGCGCCCAGGCTCTCGACCTTCGCGGCCCGGACGCCCGCTTCCGCCTGCGCGCCACGTACATCGCCGGCGCAGCCGCGGCCGCGCTCGGCCGCAACGACCTCGCCTTCGAGCGCTTCGACAAGCTCGCCCTGGCCCGCGTGCGCACCCCCGAGGACCGCGAGATCCGCGACCTCTCCTGGCTCGCCCGCGCGAGGATCCACAGCGACCGCGGCGAGCAGGCCGAGGCCCTGCGCGCGTATCGACAGATCGGTCGCGACTCGCCCTTGTTCGCCGAGGCCATGTACGAGGCCGCCTGGGCCCTGCTGCGGGCCGGTCGCCCCGAGGTCGCATTGTCCGCCCTCGAGCTCGTGGTCCGCCTCGCCCCCGACGGACCGATCGCTCCCGAGGCGCTCCAGCTGCGCGGCAAGCTGCACATACAACAGCGGGCCTGGACGGCAGCCAACGCCGAGTTCACCGCCCTGCGCCGCGACTTCGACGCCCGCGCCAGAGCCCTCGCGGGCGCCCTCACCGGCTCCCTCGATGTCCAGGCCGACGCCGCCGCCTACTACGCCGCCGTCGCCCGCAACGAGGGCCCCGACTTCAAGCTCGACGCCGTGCTCCCGCGCGGCGCCCTCGGCCTCGCCCGCGGCCTGCGTCGCGCTGCCCAGGCCGAGAACCTGGCCCGTGAGACAGGTGCGGTCACCCGCATGCTCGGGGAGACCCGCGAGCTGCTCGCGCGCATGGAGACCGCCGCGCAGGCGCCCGAGCGCCCGCGCCTGTTCACCGACCTCGGAGCCCACTGGACGGCGATCGACCAGGCCGGCTTCGAGCTGGTCGACGCCGCCGAGCAGCTGCTCAGCCGCGCCAGCATCAAGCTCGACCCGCGCAGCGTCCGCGACATCGAGGCCCGACGCCGCGAGCAACGCGAGGCCCTCGACACCCTGCGCAGCGGCGCCTCCCTGCGCGCGCGCCGGATCACCGGCATCGGCGAGCTGTTGCGCGAGGTCGACACCGGGACCGCCCGCCTGCGCGCCCAGGTCCTCGGCCTCGAGCAGGGCCAGCTCGGCTCGGGTCGCCCGCGCGGCCCCGGCTTCTTCACCGAGGCCGCCGCGGTCCGCAGCGAGCTGGCCGAGAGCGAGGCGAAGGCGACCGACCTGCGCGCCCGCCTGGTTCACGCGCGCAGCACCCTGCGTTTCACCGACCCGCTGCTCGCCACCCGCCGCGCCGCCCTCGTCGCCTACCGGACCTACCTCACCGCCGCGCTCGACGGGGCAGCAAAGGCCGCGGGCGACCCCGCGATCACCAGCCTGCTGGTCCGCATACGCCGCATCGACACCCGCCTCGAGGCCGCTCGCAGCAAACTCGAGATCGCGGCCAATCGCCGCCTCGTCGACGCGCTGGTCGTGCTCCGCGAGGAGCGCGAGAACCTCGATCGTTACCTCGGTGAATTGACCGAGCTCGGCGAGCGCGCCCACGCCACCGTCGGTCAGGCCACCGCGGCCGCCGTCCGCGACCTCGGCGGCGAGCTCAAGTACTGGACCACCCGCAGCGAGGTCGGCCAGCTCGACGTCGCCTGGGCCGTGCAGCACAGCGAGCAGACCGAGGCCGAGCAGCTCGAGCGCACCCGCGACCAGGCCCTGCGCGAGCTCGACCGCGCCCTCGACCAGGTGATGGAGGAGATCGAGTGAGGGACATGGCGAAATGGACATGTCCTCTGGGACTGGTCGTCGCGCTCGCCCTGACCCCGGGCCCCGCCTCGGCGTTACCGAGATCCGACCTCCCGCGCGCCGAGGACATGTGGCAGGGCCTGCGCGGCGAGCCCGGCTCCGGCGCCCCGCGTGACCCGACCTCCGGCGACCCTGCGCGCCTGACCACCCCGCCGTCGCGCCAGCCGCAGAACCCCGAGGACGCGGCCGCCCTCGCGGCCATGGAGACGATCACCGCCCGCTACCGCAACGCCGCCCGTGTCAGCGCCCACACCCTCGCGCACGTGATCGCCGTCGAGGCCGAGAAGGGCCGCGGCACCCTCGACAAGCAATACGGCGCGCGCATCGGCGCGCGCCACGAAGACGCCCGCCGCCTGCGCCTCGACGCGATCTCTCGCTACGAAAAATTCCTCGTCGAGCACCCCGACGACCCCGCCTGGACCCCGGAGCTCCTGTTTCGCCTCGCCGAGCTGCACTTCGAGGCCGACAGCGAACGCTTCGCTCGCGAGGAAGATCGCTACGAGGATGAGCTCGTCGCCTTCGAGGCCCGACCCGACAAGAAGGACAGCGACCCGGCCCCGACGCCCCCGCGCGTCGAGTACGGCCGCAGCGTCACCCTGTTTCATCAGCTCATCGAGCGCTTCCCGGCCTATGTCCACAGCGACGCCGCCCTCTACATGCTCGCGCTGCTGCGCTTCGAGGAGGAGCGCTTCGACGACGCCCGCCAGTCCCTGCTCGCGCTCGCGTGTGCCAGCCGCTTCCCGGTCCCGCCGGTCGACGGCATGAAGTCACCGGTCCGCTGGCGCCGCGGCGACTACAGCGAGTGCACCCCGCGGCGCGCCGGCAGCAAGTACATCGCCGAGGCCTG
This sequence comes from Nannocystis sp., assembly GCA_043752905.1. Classification (GTDB taxonomy): domain Bacteria; phylum Myxococcota_A; class Polyangia; order Nannocystales; family Nannocystaceae; genus Nannocystis. Next base: position 15,611 of record JAYUXQ010001280.1, read on the forward strand.
GCTGCGCGTCGGCGAGATCCACTACGACCTCGACGAGCTCGACCCGGCGCTCGCCGCCTACACCGAGGCCGCGCGCGACGAGAAGGGCCAATTCTACGACGAGGCCCTGCTGCGCATCGCCTGGACCCTCTATCTCAAGCGCGACTTCCCGGGCTCGGCCGTCAAGCTCGACGAGTTCGTGCGCTTCGTCGAGGCCCTCAGGACCAGCGACCCCGACAACTCCGCGCTGGCCCTGCGCGACGACGCGATCCGCTACATCGCCAAGTGCTACGTCGAGGAGGACTGGGACCTCGACGGCAACCCCG
>JAYUXQ010001281.1:0-6545 GCA_043752905.1 Nannocystis sp.
ACTGTCGGACTGATGATGTGCGGCGTGCTCGGCGTGCGCGCCCCGCAGGCCCAGGCCTTCGCGCTCGACCTCGGGATCGCCATGCAGCTGACCAACATCTGCCGCGACGTCGCCGAGGACGCGAAGCGCGGGCGGGTCTATCTGCCTGCCACGCGACTCGTTCAGGCGAGTACGGACAGCCGCGGGTTACTGGCCGGCCGGGCCCCGCGTCCCGCGATCGCGGCGGTCGTGCTCGATCTGCTCGAGCTCGCCGACCGCCACTACGCCAGCGCCGACCTCGGCATGCGCTTCATCCCCTGGCCCTCGCGCCTGGCGATCGTCGTCGCCGGTCGCGTGTACCGCGGCATCGGCATGGTGCTGCGGGCGCGCGATGGCGACGCGATGGCGGGGCGGGCGATCGTCTCGCCGCTCGGCAAGCTGGGCTGGAGCGTCGCGGCGATCGGGCGCTTCGCGTGGACGCTGCTGCCCACCCACGAGCCGACCCACGACGCGCCGCTGCACCGCCTGATCGCCGACATGCCGGGCGCGAACAACGGCAGCATGCGCCGCCACGACCGCTTCGCCGGCTTCCCGCGTCTGATCCGCGATCGTGTCGTCCGCGTCGTCCGTGTCGTCCGCGCCGTCCGCACGGAGTACAGCCCGGCGCCCTGACCTGCCCTTTCGGTCAGGTCACTTGCTGCCGACGTTCTTGCGTTGCAACGCGATCGCCTCCTCGTCACCGACGGCCTCGGCCTCGGCGAGCAGCCAGCGAAACAGCGGCGTCGACATCGCGTACTCCTTGCGCTCGTTCCACAGCCACACCGCGTAGTTGCAGACGTGCAGGTGGATGTCCGGGAACATCAGGCGCCGGACCTCGAGCCCGCCGAGCAGGGCGGCCTGCTCGTGGGCGCGGCGCAGGGCGTTCCACTCGCGCATCTCCTCGACGGCAGGCAACGACCGCTTTTGCTGCGTACGCTGGCGCAGGGCCTGGTTCTTGTGCTCGACCTCGCCGAGCAGCTCGGCGCGCAGCAACAGCGCCGCATCGGCGCCGATCCCCGCGGCCGCGAGAACCGTGAGAGGGGTGCCAGCGCGGCGGGCCAGCGCGGCCAGCTCGTCGCTGACCGTGCGGCGGATCTGGGCCAGCGCCTCGTCGGCGGTGGTCACCGTTCCGAGTGACAGGCTGCGCGTGGTGAGCCGCGCAAGTGCCACACCGGCGAACGCTCCGTCCCACGCGGCGCACAGCTCGGCGAGGTGCGTCGGTGTCAGGCTACGCTCGGGCTCCGGTGCCGTCACCCACAGCGCGTGCAGGGCCTGCACATGGGCCAGAGGGTCGCCAGCATATTCGGCCGGGTCGAGCGGAGGCACGATGGGATCCGGCTTCGGGGTCGGCCTGCGCGTGTGCAACAATCGCGGGCTCGTCAGCGCCTGCATCAACAGCTTCTTCGTGCGGCGGTGACCGGGCGCCCACCACCACAGCCAGCGCAGCCCCAGGTCGGTCGCGGAGGCCTCGCCGATCAGTGGTTCGCGGCGGATCCGGGCGGCCGCGAACGCGAGGAAGCGGGTCTGTGCGGAGGCGACGTCGCGGCGGACGCCCAGGCGCATGACGGTCGGCCAGTCACCGCGGGCGGCCGCGTCGGCGACCAGCCACTCGTTGGCGACCACCCGCGCGGCTCTCGGGGCGCTCTCCGCCTCGAAGCCGGCCGCGCTGTTCATCAGGTCGCGGGCGGCGTCCCGCTGGCCTCGACTCGCAGCGATGAGGCCGGCCGCGACGACCCCCGCCGCCCCGATCGCGCCGGTGTCACCGAGCTGTCCTTCGAGCCAGGTCGCCAGCCGCTCGTCGTGCTTTGTTCGCGCGAGCAGGGCGAGCGCGCCGGCCATCACCGTCCCGCCGCGGCGGTCGTGCTCGAAGGTCGTGCGACACATGCGGGTCACGATCGTGCTGGTGCGCACGAGCCCGCGCGCCGCGGGGCCGCGGCGGATGACGAACCACAGCAGCGGCTCGATCGTGGCCAGCAGCAGCACCAGCCAGCCGCACAGCGCGACCAGCAAAATGACGAGGCCGAGCAGGCTGGCAAAGCTCATGGGAGTCGCCAGCCATGCACCGCGAACGCGTCCACCAGAGGTTCGAGGTCATGCGCCGGACGTGGCGGCGGCGGCGGCTTCGGTGGTTCGGGACGCGGCGGCAGCACGGCCCAGAACTCGTGCAGCAGGCGCTTGTCGGGGCTGCGCAGCTCGGCCATCGCCACGCGCACGCGCTCCGCGGTGCGTGTCTGCGGGCCGAGCGGCGTCATGTATGTCGCGGCGGCCCTGAGCCCGAGCTCGAGCATCCCGAGTAACTTCTGGCCCTCGCGCTCGACGTCGAGGCGGCTGGCGTCGGGTCGCAGCCCGAGCACATGGAACGGGTTGTCGGCGAGGCGACGCCGGGGGTCCGCCGCGGGCGCGCGGGCCATCAGCGCACCCCCGAGTCGAAGCCGAGGCGCCGCTGCTCGGGGTCGCCCGGCGCCAGCTGCCACAACTTCTGGACCACGCGCCGCACCGCCTCCGCGTCGCCCTTCGCCAGCGCCTCGCGGCCCTCCTTGACCAGGGTCTGCGCCTTCGGCGGGTCGGTGGTGTTGCCGATGTCCCCGGCCGCGCGCTCGAAGCGGAGCTTCCAGGTCTCCGGGTCGCGCGAGCTGGCCGCGTACGACAGGCGATTGAGCAGCCGCAGCTGGCGCTGCATCTCGAGCGCGTCCTTGCTATGACGCGCCTTCTCGACGCCACGGACCGTCTCGGCGAACAGCTGCTGCTCGTGCGGCAGGCCGTGGTCCTGCACCGCGAGCGTCGCGTAGATGATCCCCTCGCGCGCCTCCTTCTCGAGCTCGGGCCAGCGGCGATCGAGCTCGACCGACTCGAGCATCGCATCGAGGTCGATCAGCGAGCGCCGGGCCTTCTGCGCCGCGTCGGTGTCGCCGCCCTTGGCCGCGCCAACGTCGAGCGCCAGGTCGACGAGCGCCGCCTCGACCTTGCCGAGCTTGTCGATCACGCCGGAAAGTCCCCGGCGAAACGCGTCGGTCCGCATCTCCACGAGGCGCCCGCGGATCGCCACGATCTGCGCGTCTAGCACCTCCGGCGCGGCCTCGGGCACCAGCAGGTGGGCGACCTGCTCGAACACCTGCCCGGTCACCGGCACCAGCGCGCGCGCCGACATGCGACCGCCGCGGTCGAGCTCGATCGTCAGCTCGAGCTCGGTGCCTGACGGCATGGTCTGGCGCAGCTCGGCGCCGCTGATCTCGAGCGCGCCGACCAGCCGGCACAGGTGCGCCGAGTCGTACTCGCCCTGCACGATCGGGATCTTGATCACGCTCTCCTTCGAGCCCTTCGCCACCGTCTCGACGGTCTGCAGCGTGAAGGTGCGGCGCGCCGGCAACGGCGCCCCGCGCTCGAAGTACACGCGCACGTCGTCGCCCGCGGTCGCCACACCGATCGTGCGCGACAGCGGCGGATCGCTGATCGTCAGGCCCTGCACGATCGTCAGCGTCGGCGGATCGAGCTGCACCGGACCACCGCTGCCGTTACGCCCCTCCATGCGAAACACGTTGGGCTTGCGCGGCAGCAGCGAGACCGCCGTGATGAACGCCCCTTCCTCGTCCAGCGCGGTCCACGGGCTGTCCCACAGGCCATCCGCGCGGGTCAGGTGGATCTCCGTCGGCACCGCGCTACCCGACGCCGCGCGGTCGACGAGGCGGCCGATCACGTGCGGGCTGAGGTCCGACGACATCGCCGGATACTGCAGCCACATCTTGCAGCCACGGATCGGCTCGAGCGCAGTCGGCCGCGCCTCGAGGCCCGCCGTCGCCGCGTAGATCGCCGCGCCCTGGGCCACCAGCGTCATCGGGTCGAGGCCCTCCGTCGGCGGCACCCCGAGCGCCGCGCTGACGTAGCGCCGCACGACCGGCATCACCGACGGACCTCCCACCATGACGACCCGCGTCAGCGCCCCGTCCGGCACGCCGTGGGCGGCCAACAGGCGCCGACACACCGCCAGCGAGCGCTCGATCGCCGGGCTGCACAGCTTCTCGAGGGTGTCACGGCTGATCACGAGGTCGAGGTCGAAGCTGTGATCGCCGACGGTCAGCCCCGCGATCGCGATGCTGGTCTCCTCGACCCGGCTGAGCTCGATCTTCGCCTCCTCCGCCGCGAGCTTGATCTTGCGCAGCGTCGTCGCATGTCCGGGCTCGGCGCGGCTGAGCGTCACGCCGTCCTTGCGCGCCAGCTCGCCGAGGATCCAGTCGACGATCGCCCAGTCGAAGTCACGACCGCCGAGGAAATTGTCGCCGTCGTGCCCGACCACCCGTAACAGGCCGTCGCGCGTCTCCAGCAGCGAGACGTCGAAGGTGCCGCCGCCGAGGTCGTAGACCAGCCAGCTGCCGGTCGAGTCGGCGATCGTCCACCCGGCGGCCAGCGCCGAGGCGATCGGCTCCTGCAGCAGCTCGACGCGCTCGAAGCCGGCGAGCCGTGCCGCCTCCGAGGTCGCGGCCGACTGCGGCAGCTCGAACAGCGCCGGCACCGAGATCACCGCGCGCGCCGGCACGAAGCCGAGCTGATCCTCGATGTCCTTGCGCAGCGATCGCAGCACCTCCGCGGCGAGCTGCTCCGGCAGTTTTTCGGCGCCCGAGGCCGCGAAGCGGAGCGTCTGCGCCGTGCCCATCAGGCGCTTGAACTCGCCGCGCGTGTTGTCCGGGTCGCTCTCGAGGAAGCGACGCGCCCGCGAGCCGATCGTCATGTTCCCGCGGGCGTCGATGCGGACGACCGACGGCGTGATCGGTGAGCCCTGGGCGTTGCGCACCAGGGTCACCTTGTCGCCGTCGAACACCGCCGCCGTCGAGTTCGTGGTGCCGAGGTCGATGCCGACGTACACGAGGGTCGAGCTGCTCATCGCCGGCAAGCATACAGGGGCCGCCCACGCCCGCCATATCCCCTCGCCACGTCACCCCCGCCGCTGCCGCAGGCGCTCGATCGAGACCCCCGCCGAGACCCCGAAGCCGAGCAGCGCCGTCGCCAACAGCCAGCTCTGCCACGATCCTGGGCCCCAGGCCGGCCCCTGCGCCGCGGCCACGCCGGTCGCCTGTGCCGCCTCGCTCGCCTCCGCCCGCGCCGGCGCCAGCTCGACCTGCACTCGCCCGACGCTCCACGCCCCGAGCACACCCTCGGCGATCCGCACCACGCTCGCAGCGTCGAGCGCGAGCGACCCGGTCACCACGGCGGCCCCCGGATCTCCCGCGCCCGGCAGCCGAACCTCGACCGCGAGCGCCCCATCGCCGCCCCGCGCCCGCAGCGCGGCGACGACGCTACCCGCGAGCGCCAGCTCCTCACGCGCCCGCTCGCCGGCTCTCGTCGGCACCAGCGCCGGATCACCGTAGAGCCGCGACTTGTCTGGCACGCGAGCCTCGGTGACTCGCGGCACGGGCCCCTCGCAGGCGATCACGAGCGCGAGCGCACCGGTCCATCGGGACATGTCCGAAAGGACACGTGCCCGGATCACGGCGGGCGCTCCGCGAACCACGCGGCCAGCTTGCGCAGCGCCCGACTGTGTCGCCGCGACACCGTGCTGACGTTGACCCCAACCTCGGCCGCATACTCGTGCATCGACAGGTTGCGAAAGTACAGGCCGTCGAGCATGGCCCGCTCTTCGGGCTCGCAGCGGCCCATCGCCGCGGCCACGTGGGCGCGCGTCTGCGTGTCGGCGACGAACTCGTCGGCACCCGGCATGTCCCCGTCGGCGAGCCGCTCGGTGTCCGCCGGCACGACCCGCGTCATCACCACCGCCGCCGTGATCTCGCGGATCATCGCGGCGGCCGCCTCGACCCGCTCGGCGAGCACCCGCGGGTCACCCGCCTGCGCCGGCGCGGCCTGGGCCTGGCTCGCCGCGTCGGCCGCCTCGACCAGCCGGATCGCCCGCGCGAGCCGCCTGCGGTTGGGCGAGGCCTGACGCGCCGCGTCGAGCATCGCGCCGCGCGTGCGGCGATACGCGTAGGCGATGAAGGGTATGCCGTGGCTCGGGTCGTAGCGCAGCGCCGCCCGCACCAGCGCCTCGTAGCCGGCGCTCTCGCACTCCTCGAAGCTGATCCCGCCGAGCAGGTGACGCATGCTTCGTGCGATCTGCGGGACCCGCGGGGCAGCCCGCGCCACCATCGCCCGCTGCTCGCTGTTGAGCCGAGGATCGTTCATGCCTGGATCAGCCCGCCGCGATCGCGTCCTGGCTGTCCTGGATGTGCTTGCGCAGCGTGTGCCGCTGGTCCTCGCTGATCCCCTGGAAGCGCAGCGCCATCCCGCGCGGACCACTGCGCACGACGACCGCCGGCAGCGGTAGATTGGCCGTGATCGCCGGGAAGCCGAGCACGACCGAGACGAGCGCGCCGGCCCCCTCCCATCCGGGCCCGCCGAGCTTGCAGCCGCCCAGGCTCAGGTCCTCGAGCGGACGCCACAACACGACCTCGGCGCCGATGACGTCGGCGTGGGCCAGCACGCGAAGACGGGGGTGGTAGCGGGCCTCGACCATCGCTCGCCATCATAACGAACGCCGCCCG
>JAYUXQ010001282.1:0-15887 GCA_043752905.1 Nannocystis sp.
GGGAGACCTGCGTGGTTCAATGCGACAAGGATGCGATGGACGTCTCGTGCGCCGCGCAGCTCTACGACGACTGCGAGGAGGAGTGTCGGCCGGCCCCCGAACCCAGCTGCATCGAGACCTGCGAGGAGGTCTGTACGCCCGCCTGCCGGGACCAGGAGCACGCGGGCCAGCAGCAGGCCGTGTCGGTCCTGTGCGTGTCGAGCTGTACGGACGACTGTAGCGTCCAGTGTACCGACAGCGCGGACAAGGGCCAGTGTGACGCCACCTGCCGGCAGACCTGCGGGGAGGTCTGCGAGAAGTTCGAGGATGACGATGCGCCGGCCTGCGAGCCGCGTTGCGCCGTCGCGTGCGAGGGCACCTGCCAAGCGCAGGCCTCCACCCAGTGCCAGGTGGCGTGTCAGTCGAGGAAGTCCGAGCAGTGCAGGGCGCGGATGGTCGACGAGTGCGACGAGGAGTGCACCAGGACCGGCACTGCCGTGTTCTGCGAGGGGCAGTACCTCGCCACCACCGTCGAGCAGGACTGCACGGACCAGCTGCACACGGAGCTGGGGATCGTCGTGAAGAACGCCCAGCATCCGACCCACGCGAGCGCGGCGGACCCGTCCGGCGTCCACGCGACCGACTTCGACGGCGTCTTGGGCTGCATGTCGACGATCGACACCCGCGGCGGCCTCGGTGGCGTGCTGATGGCCCTGGGCATCGTCGGCATGGGGATCGCTCGTCGTCGCCGTGCTGGCACGCGTAGCGGCGTTTGACCGCGTCGGACGCCTGCGCGGGACCCGTGGTCCGCGCGCTGACGGCTCACAGCACGAACGGGAACACGGCGTGGCGCCCCGGGGGGTAGTCGGGGAACTTCTCGCGGTACCAGCGGTGGTGGCTGATCGCGCGCGGGACCAGGTTGGCGGCCGTGAACGCGACGAAGCTCCAGCCGGCGAGTGAGCCGGCCGCGATCGCAAAGCCGGTCCACAGCAGCAGCTCCCCAAAATAGTTTGGGCACGAGATCAGCTCGTAGAGGCCGCCGCGCGGGACCTTGTAGCCGGCCTCGCCGGGCGCCCGCAGGCCCAGGAGCACGCGGTCTGCCCAGCGGTTGATCCGGTAGCCGGTGACGAACAGCATCAGGCCGATCAGGAACGCCGGGCTCCACAGCCATGATGTGTCGTAGTGGCCGAACTCGGACAGCCAGCGCGCGTTGAGGTAGGCGTTGAGCGCGTTGAACAGGAAGCCCATCGCCACCACGCCGGCCGGCGTGCGTCCGCCCGGGCGCAGCGTGAACGGGAACACGAAGGTGCGCTGGATGTAGTGGGCCTGCCACATCGCCAGCAAGGCCAGCGGGGCCGCCTCGAGCGCGTGCGTGCCGGCGAAGTAGATCGCCACGAAGGCGAGCACCGCTGGCGACTCCATGACGACCCAGGCGAGCGGCGTGTCCATGGTCGGGCCCCAACCGCCGCGTGCGTGTCGGCCATACGGTGCCGACAGGAACAGCAGCGAGACGGCGGTCGCCACCGCGGAGAGGAACACCCCTGCGAGCAGGTGGGCGTGCAGGTCGGCCTCGGTCATGGCGGCGAGTGATAACATGGGCCCGACGGACCCGTGCGCTCACTTCGCGTGGGCGCTCACGCGCTCACGCGACCTTTTTCGGCTTCTCGACGTGGACCCGGCGCTCGCTCGGGCGGCGCTTGCGGATCTTGTGGATCTGCGGGTTGTAGCAGACGCCCGGCATGCCGAGCATCTGCGGGACGATGCAGCGGTTGCAGCTCTCGCAGGCGGTGGACTGCTTCGAGCCGAGCTCGAAGCTGCCGCCCTCGGCGAGGAAGCGGGCGGCGAGCTCGGGTTCGGCGTAGAACGGGCGGCCGACGCCGATCATGTCGGCCTGACCTCTGGCGAGGATCTCGGCGGCCTCCTGCGGGGTCCGGATCCCGCCGACGGCGAACACGGGGATCGTGACAGCGGCCTTGACCGCGGCGAACACGTCGCGGTTCCATACCGGCTTGAACGGGTACTTGCGGGCCGCGAGCCACATGCTGGCGAACACGACCGCGGAGCGCAGGCGGCTGCCGGTGGCGCTGAGCAGGCGCTTGCGCAGGCCGGCGTTCTTGAACGACTCGGCCGGGAAGTCGCCCCGGCAGATCGAACTGTTGGGCAGGGCGTCGGCGATGACGGGGGTGACGGCGACGAAGCCGGCGTCCTGCGCGATGCGTGCGATCTCGACGCCCTCCTCGAGCGTGATGCCGCGGCCGAGCGAGGTCTCCTCGACGGCGGTGTACTTGAGCAGCACCGGGAAGTCGGCCCCGGCCTCGCGGGCGATCGCCGCCTTGATCTCGCGGATGAACGTGGTGCGGCCGTGGACATCGCCGCCGTAGCGGTCCTTGCGGCGGTTGAAGAAGGGGCTCAGGAATTGATGGAGCAGCTTGGAGTTGCTGCCTGCCAGCTGGACGCCGTCGTAGCCGGCCTCGCGGGCCCACGCGGCGACGATGCCGAAGCGCTGGGCGAGGAGCTCGACCTCGGCGGTCGAGAGGACCGTGGTGTCGCCGCGGTGTAGCGCCCGCATCCACACCGGCAGCAGGCTGGCAGCCAGCGGCGGCGCGCTGCGACCGGGGGCGAACTGGCGGTGCCAGCCCTCGAGCGCGAACAGGCCGCCGTGCCCGAGCTGGATGACGATCTTGCCGCCGGCCTCGTGTACGCCGCGGGTCAGCGGGGCGAGGGCCAGCATGCGCGCGCGCTCGCCGATGACGGACATGCCCGGCGAGGTGCGGCCCTCGGGGAGCACGATCGTGTTGCCCTGAATGACGAGGCCGAGGCCGGCCTCCACGTTGGGCACGAAGTGCTGCATGTACACGGCGGTCGGATTCGCGGCGCTGCCGGCCCCCTCGAGCACCGGCGCGCGGTACAGGCGGTTGCGCAGAGACAGGGTCCCCAGGGTGATCGGATCGGTGATGCGGGCGGACATGATGAGGAGGCTCGGGCTTTGCGGGTCAGGCTTCGACAGCGGGCAGGATCTGGGCGAGGGTCAGCTCGACGAGCGCCTCGATGTGCCGGCGCCGGCGCTTGAGCGCGGCCGGTGAGAGCACGTCGCGGCGGAACAGGTCGGCCAGCAAGGGTTCATAGAGGAACGGGGCGATGATCGCCCCGAACACGGAGACGATGATCTCCTCGAGGTTGCCGAGCGGGGTGACGCTGCGGCGATTGACGAAGGGGCGCAAGATGTCGATGAGCGGGTGGAGGTACTCGTTGGCGACGCGGCGCAGGTGCGGGTCGTTGTTGAGCAGGGCGCGCTGGATCAGCCGCGGGAAATCGCGCTCGGCGGCGAGGTGCTCGAGGTAGGCGCCGATCACCCGATGGATGCGCTCGCGCGGCGTGCCAGGGTGTTGAAAGGCGGTTAACAAACGCGCGCGCAAGCCGCTCATCGCGGCGTCTATCACCTGGCGATAGAGGCCCTCCTTCGAGCCAAAGTGGTAGCGGACCAGCGCCGGGTTGACGCCCGCGGCGCGGGCGATGTCGCGGACCGACGCCGCGGCGTAACCGACCTTGGCGAAGGCGTTACGCGCGGCCGTCAGCAAGGACTGCGCGGTGCGGTCCCCGCGTTCCTCGCGGCCATCGATGCGGAGCTCGGGCGTCGTCATCACCAACTCGTATGGAGGTTATTTGCACAGACGTACAAGCGAGTCCAGCAGAATCTTGTACGTGCGTGCAAGCACGCGCGGAGCCGTCGATGTCCGGTCCTGGAGCCGCGTGATAGAGTCCCCGGATGCTTCGCTTACCCCTGACTCGTGTGTGCCTGCTGGGCTCCCAGCTGTCGTTGTTGAGCGCCTGCGGGGACAACAGCGGCACGACGACGATGGAGACCGGCACCACGGCTCAGATCACGACGGTGGGCATGACGTCCGGCGACACGGACACGACGACCGGCGTTCCGACGACCGACGGCCCGGCGACCACCGGGATTACCACCAGTAGCGGGACGATGAGCGGCACCGAGGGTGCGACCGGGACGAGCACGGGTGAGCCGACGACGACGGCCGACACCGCCAGCACGAGCACCGGCGAGGTGACCGCCACGACCGGCAGTGGGACCTCGGACCCGGAGTGTTCGATGGGTATGGTGGTGTGCGAGGGGAACGTCGCCAAGACCTGCGACGGCATGGGCGGCTTCTCGGACGAGGAGACCTGCGAGGTCGCGTGCCAGGCCGACGTCGGCTGCCTGCTGTGCGACCCGGGCGCGACGGTGTGCGACGGCGACGTGTCGATGAAGTGCAGCGACGACGGCTTGACGCTCGGCGTCAACGAGACCTGCGACGCGCTCCAGGGCACCAGCTGCAACCCCGACGTCGGTCAGTGCGACGGGCAGTGCGCGATCGCCAATTTGCAGCTGAGCTACATCGGCTGCGACTACTACCCGACGATCACGCTGCAGCACGACAGCTACAACGAGGGCACCAAGATCTTCGCGGCGATCGTCGCCAACACGACCGGCAAGGACGCCCAGATCACGGTCACCCGCGGCGCCATGATGGTCGACCAGTTGACGGTGCCCAGCGGCGCGGTCAAGGAGATCCCGCTGCCGTGGGTGCCCGAGCTGACCAAGGGCCTCGGGCCGAGCAAGCTCACCGTCGACGGCGCGTACCGCCTGCGATCCAACCAGCCGGTGACGGTCTACCAGTACAACCTGCTCTACGCCGACGCGAGCAACGACGCGTCGCTGCTGCTGCCCGTCAACGCGTGGACCGGCGACTACGTGGTCGCCTCGTACCCGCACGCGGCGAACAACTATCCCGGCTTCTACGCGATCGTCGCCCGCAACGACGACACGGTCGTCACGCTCACGCCGTCCGGCACCGGCGGCAAGGTCCAGGCGGGGGCCGGCGTGGCCGCGGATGGCACCGGGCAGGTGACGCTCGGGGCCGACGACGTGTTGCAGGTCGCGACGGCGGCCGGCGGCGACCTGACGGGCACGCAGATCCAGGCGACCGGCCCGATCCAGGTGATCGCGGGCCACAAGTGCGCCAAGGTGACGCCGGACATCGACCTGTGCGACCACCTCGAGGAGGCGATGTTCCCGACCGAGGCGCTGGCGAAGGAATACATCGTCGTGCCGCCGCTGCAGTCGCCGGTCGACCCGAACAAGTCGGAGCAGGGCCAGGTGGTCCGCGTGATCGCCAGCGAGGCCGACACGACGCTGACCTTCACGCCGGATCAGGGCGTGCCGACCAAGCTCGCCAAGGCCGGTGACTTCGTCGAGCTCGTCAAGACCAAGGCCCGCTTCATGGTCGCCAGCGACAAGAAGATCCTCGTCGCGCAGTACATGATGGGGCAGGGGGCCGGCTTCGGTGAGCAGGACCCGTCGATGCTGCTGGCGGTCGCCACCGAGCAGTATCGCAAGGACTACCTGTTCCAGGCCCCGAACTCGTGGGAGGCCAACTTCGTCGACATCATCCTCAAGAGCGGCACCAAGGTGACCGTCGACGGCAAGGCGATCGCGGGCTTCATCAAGATCGACGGCACCGAGTACTCGCTGGCCCACGTGCCCCTCGCCAAGGACGGCACCGGCGCGCACACGCTGACGGCCAGCGATCGCGTCGGCATCAGCGTCTACGGGATCCAGGACTACGGCAGCTACTGGCTGGTCGGCGGCCTCGACCTCGATCACCTGTAGGACCCCCCACGGGGCCTGATACCGGCCCAAAACGCCTGCGCAGGACGCGCAAAACCCGGATCGAGATCTCACCTCGCGTCTGGGTTTTCCTCGTCGAGGCCCAGGAAGTGCCGCGTAGATGCCGTTGCAACGACCTTGACGGGCGGTGCTAAACGGGTGTACCTGCGTTCCAAGTGTTCAGTACCCACGTCTCCGGGCAACGATGCTAGAGCACTCTTCAGGCTTTCCCCGCGCGAGTCCCTCCTTCAAACTGAGGCAGATCCCGGCATCACGTGCCAGGATCTGCCTCACCCGCCGCGGGGGAGCCTGATGTTTCGTCCTGCGATCGGTGCGGTCCCGGCGAACACGCCGGAGCTGATCGGCACCGATGCTCGCCTCGCCGCGATCGAGGCCGAGCTGCTCTCGGGCCTGCGAGGCGCCGCGGAGATCGTCGCCGTACACCGGGTTCCGGCCCGCAACGGCGAGCTCGCCGACTGGCCGGTGCCGATCGATCCGCGCTTGCTCGCGTCGCTTGCGACACGGGGGATCGAGCGGCCCTACGCCCACCAGGCGAGCGCCCTCGCGGCCGCGCTCGCAGGTCGGGATGTCGTGCTGGCGACGGCGACGGCGTCCGGTAAATCGCTTTGCTTTCAGGTCCCGATCGTGCAGGCGGTGCTCGCCGACCCGCGCGCCCGTGCGCTGATGTTGTTCCCGACCAAGGCGCTGGCGCGTGACCAGGTCCGCAGCCTGCGCGAGCTGGCGGTCGCGGGCGGCGGCGATGGGTTGCTGGGCTGTGGCGCCTACGATGGCGACACGCCGCCGGACGAGCGCCGGGCGGCGCGGGCCAAGGCGCACGCGGTGGCGACCAACCCGGACATGTTGCACCGCGGGATCTTGCCGCATCACGATCGCTGGTCGGAGCTGCTGGCCAACCTGCGCTACGTCGTGATCGATGAGCTGCACAGCTACCGCGGCGTATTCGGCAGCCACGTCGCCAACGTGCTGCGAAGATTATGGCGGGTCTGTGCGTATCACGGGTCGCGTCCGACGGTGATCGCGTGCTCGGCGACGATCGCCAATCCCCGCGAGCTGGCGAGCGCGTTGACGGGTCGGCCGGACTTCACGCTCATCGACCGTGACACCGCGCCCGCGGGGCGCCGCACCTTCGTGGTCTTGAACCCGGCCGTCGTCGATCCGCTGACGGGCGTGCGCCGCGACTACCTCAAGGTCACGCGCGCGGCGACCGGCGCGTTTCGCCGCGGCAAGGTGGCCACACTGGCGTTTTGTCGCACGCGCAAGGCGGTCGAGCTGCTGACCCGGTACCTGCGCGAGGACGAGGCCGGCATCGAGCCGGGCCGGGCCGGGGGCGTCGACGCGTCGGCGGTGGCGCGCGCCGAGCAGCGCATCAGGGGGTATCGCGGCGGGTACTTGCCGGAGCACCGCCGCGAGGTCGAGCAGGCGCTGCACTCCGGCACCGCTCAGGTCGTGATCTCGACGCACGCGCTCGAGCTCGGCATGGACATCGGCGGGCTCGATGCGGTGGTGCTCGCGGGTTATCCGGGCACGCGCGCGGCGACGCTGCAGCGGTCCGGTCGCGCGGGTCGCCGGCAATCCGCGGCGCTGACGGCGATGGTGCTGTCCTCGGACCCGCTCGACCAGTGCATCGCGGCGGACCCTGGATTTTTGTTCGACGAGCCGCCCGAGCACGCCCGCGTCGACCCCGACAACCCTGAATTGCTGATCCCGCACCTGCGCTGCGCGGCCTACGAGCTGCCCTTGACGGCCGAGGAGGGGCTCGCCGGCATCGCGCCGGAGGAGCTGGCGCCCGTGCTCGAGGACCTGGCGACCTCGGGCGTGCTGCATCGCGAGGTGGACGCCGAGGGCCGGCGCCGCTTCTTCTCGATCGGCGACCCGTTCCCGGCCGACAAGGTCGATCTGCGCAGCAGCATGGAGGAGAACTTCACCGTGCTCGAGCTGGCCCCCGGCCTGGCGACCGACGGCCGCCTGCTCGCCGAGGTCGACTTCGAGGACGGACCGTTGTACCTGCACCCGGGCGCGATCTACCCGATCGAGGGGCAGACCTTCGAGGTCGTGCGCCTCGACTGGAAGGAGCGCAAGGCCTACGTGCGCGACGTCCAGGCCACGTACTACACGGAGGCGGTGTGCCAGCTCAAGGTCCGCGTGGTCGCACCGATCGCGGTCGACGAGGAGCGCGGGCGCGGGCTGGGATACGCGCACCTGGTCCGCACGGTGCCGGGCTTCAAGAAGCTGCGGTTTCGTAGCCACGAGAACGTCGGCTTCGGGCCTATCAACCTGCCGGACCTCGAGCTGCACACCGTGGCGGCGTACTGGACCCTGAGCGCGCGGGTGCTGACGCATGTGGTCGACCCGGGCCGGCGCGCCGCGGCTGCCCTGGCGGTCGGGCACGCGTTGCACCACAGCGCGGCGATGCTGCTGATGTGCGACGTGCACGACCTCGGCCACGCGGTCGCTGCCACGCCGGGTCGCGGCGCCGCGGGCCAGTGGGCGCCGGTGGTCGGCAGTCGCGGCCGCGTCAGCCAGGAGGTGCTGGCCCAGGCCAGCGCGCTCCCCTGCATTTATTTGTACGACAACATGCCGGGCGGGGCAGGGCTCGCCTCGCAGGCGCACACGCTCGGCGCGACGCTGTTCGAGCAGGTGATCCGCATCATCGAGGGGTGTAGCTGTCGCGGCGGCTGCCCGACGTGCCTCGGGGTGCCGCGCGTGCCCGGGGCCGCGCCGGTCGAGGTGGCGAGCGAGGTGCCAGAGGTGACCGAGTCGGCGCCAGCCAGCTTCGGGCTGCTCGGGCGCCTGAAGGCGGCCCAGGCGGTGATGCGTCCGCCGTCCCCGCAAGCACCGATGCTGCGACCGACCGACCTGCGCGCCGAGGTGCGGACCGACGCGCTCAACTTCCTCCGCGCGCTGCGGGAGGCGTCGACGTGAACCTGCGCGCCCGCTTCGCCCTGCACGCGGGCCTGCATGCGCCGGGCGATGCGGTCGCCGTGGCTGCGGAGCCGACGGAGGTCGATGTTCCGGATGTGTCCGAAGTGACATGTTCGATCCGTCAGCCGGCGATGCCGGTGGTGCCGATGATGCCGGTGGTGCGCGAGGAGCCGCGCGACGAGGTGACGAGCGGTTCGGTGAAGCCGGCGAGCGAGCCGGGCCCGGGGTGGAGTGGCGCGTACGCGAAGGGGGTATATCGCCTGTTCGTGCGCGGCCGCGCGACCCGGCCGGCCAGGCCCGTGGCGGCCGCCGAGGAGCCGCGCGCGTCCGGGCCGGAGATCGCCGCCGGGCCCGTCGTTTCACACGGCGACTGCGTGGCGCCCGTGCCGACGCAGGCGAGTGAGGGCGAGGGGTCCGCGATCTGCCTCGCGGTCGTGTCGGTCCGCGCGAGCCGTGTCGAACCAGAGCGTGCGAGTCGTGACGCGCCGGCACGTGTGAACGTCGTCGAGCCCGCACCTGCGAGTCGCGGTGCGCCCGCGCGTCCGAGCAGAGTCGATGAACCCCCGCCAGCGGAGCGTGGCGAGCCCGTACGCGTCCGCGAACCCGTCGCTCAGGCCGCTGTCCCGGCGTATGTCATCACGCGACCGCCGACTCGCCCCGATCCCGTCGTCGACCCGCTGGCGATGGGCCCCGAGGTCGGCGGCATCGTGCGCCGCGTCGTCGACTGGCCGCTGGTGCCCGGAGCTCGCCCGGCGCTGCTCGGCGGAGCACTGGCGCGGCTCGAGCTGCCCGATGCGGCCCGCTTTCGCGGCCTGGTCCCGCGGCTGCTGTCCGGTTTGCACCCGCAGGCGGGCGGATCGCCGGTCGTGTTCCTCGATCTGGAGACCACTGCGCTCGACCGTGGCGCGGGCGCTCTGGCGTTCATGGTCGGCATCGCGGCGCTCGTCGATGGGGCGCTGCGGGTCGAGCAGTGGATCTTGACCAAACTGTCGTCCGAGGCGGCGATGCTGGCCGAGGTCATGCAAAGGATCGACGCGCTGGCCGGACCGGAGGCGGTGCTCTCGAGCTTCAACGGCGCGAGCTTCGACCTCCCGCTGCTGCGCACGCGGCTGCGACGCGCCGGCATGTCGTCGTCCGCGCTCGAGCGGCCGCACCTCGACCTGTTGCCGCCCGCGCGCCGCATGTGGCGGGGCCGCGGGCCCGACTGTCGGCTCGTCACGCTCGAGCGCACCCAGCTGGCCGTGCGTCGCGTCCACGACATCGCCGGCCACGAGATCCCCGCCGTGTTCTGGGCCTGGCTGCGGCGGCCGAACGACCCCGAGGTCCAGGCGGTGATGGCCCGCGTCGCCGATCACAACCTCGCCGACCTCGTCACCTTGCCCGCGCTCGCGGCGGCTCTGTGCAGCTGCATGACCGCGCCGCAGGACCTCGACATGGCCGTGCGGTCGGCCGAGCACAGCCGGGCCGCGGGCCGTCCGGCCGAGGCGCTCGCGCTGCTCGACGCCTGGATGCCGCGACCGGCCGCCGCGGCCCAGCGTCGCCGCGCGCTGCTCCTCGCGGCCGAGCTCCTGCGCCGCGACCTCGCCTCGCGCGCCCGCGCGGCCGAGCTCTGGGCCGAGGTGTGCCGGATCTCGCCCGGGGATCCGGCCGCCCACGAGGCGCTGGCCAAGTACCTCGAGCACCACGCCGGTGACCCGGCGCGGGCCCTGGAGGTCGCGCGCGCCTCGGCCTCGCCGTGTCCGCGGCGCCTGGCGAGGTTACAACGTAAGCTGATCGGTCTCGCGGACGCGGCCCGCCTCGCCGCCGGCCCCGGCCCGGGTCCCGCAAGCCCCGTCCCGGGTCCCGCCAGGTCCGTTCCGGGTCCGTTGCGCTCCGGACACCTGAGCTGTTAGCGTCTGCGGACGTGTACGGTCCCCGCTCTCCCATGCTCCTGGTCCGTACCGCCGCCCGGGGGACGCTGTGCCTCACCCTCGGCGGCTGCATGACCTTGACGCCGCAGCTCGAGCCGACCGACCTCGCGCGTCTCGAGCGGGTCGAGTCTCGCCAGGACCGCGACGCCGCCTTCCGCGACAACTCGCTGTATCGCCACGAGGAGCCGCAGGGCACCCGCTACACCAAGGGCAACGTCGACGGCACGCCCAAGCGCAGCTGGCAGTCGCTCGACGCCGTGCTGCGCTCGGACGAGAACAGCTCCGCTGCGCTGCCGGTCAAGCATCTGCGGCGCTCGCGGGTGTTCACCGGCCTGGCGATCGCCTCCTCGGTGCTGTTCGTGTCCGGCGTCGCCGCGACCGCCCGCGACGGCTTCAGCTTTCGCGAGGCCACCCCCGGCAACGTGATCCTGCTCGGCGGTGCGCTCGCGTCGGTCGCCTTCGCCGTGCTCGCCGGCGTGTTCTTTCGTCGCGCTCGCACCGACTATGACCGCGCGGTCGACATCTATAACGACAGCCTCGGCCTGCGCCTCGGCGTGATGAACTCGGCCGGCAACTACAAGCCCCCCTCCGACGTCATGATCGACGAGGAGGGCTATGTCATCACCGAGGAACTCGGCGGCCCCGCTGTCTATGGCCCTGCGCCCGCGCCGGGCCCCGGGACCGCGCCCGCGCCGGGCCCCGGGATCGCGCCGATGCCAGGCTCCGAGCCGATGAGCCAGCCGATGCCGCCCGCGCCCGCACCGACCTCGACCTCACCCTCTACATTGACATCGACATCGACCTCGACCTCACCCTCCACATCGCGCCCGACCCCCCTCGTGCCCGCGCCTGCGGCGGTGCGTCCGCCCGGTCACGCGCGGGTCTCCGCGCCCTCGGGTGCCCCGACCGCGCCCCCGGCGAGCCTGCGCCGCGATGCGCCGCGGCTGCCCGTGGGTGCGCTCACCCTGTTGCCGCAGCGCTAGCGGGCGCGTTGGGCTAGAGTCCGCCCGATGCATCGCCCGCGCAGCCACCGACAGGGTCTTTGGGACAGGTCCGCGGGGACAGGTCTGGTCGCACTGGCCTGGCTGCTGTTCGGGTGCAGCGAGCCGACCGGCCCCGAGAAGCCGATCGACGGCCCGCGGCTGTACGCCCAGCACTGCGCGCGCTGCCACGGCCCCGATGGCAAGGGCTTGAAAGAGGTCCCCGGCGTGCGCGACCTGACCGACGTCAACCTCATGGACATGCTGACCGACGAGCGCATCAAGTCGACGATCCGCATGGGCAAGCCGCCGACCATGCCGGCCTTCTCGCACTTCGCCGAGCCCTCGCTCAAGGTCCTGGTCGCCTACGTGCGGCAGCTGTCACAGCCCATCGGGGCCGCCGCCCCGGCGCCATGAGCCGCGAGGCTGGGGACTCCATCGACCGCGTCGAGCTGCGCTGGCCCGGCAAGCGCGGACCCGGCGAGCACGTCGGACCCGGCCTCGCGATCGAGGTCGAGCAGCGGATCGGCGGCGTCGGCGACGACTTCGAGCCCGCGCGCAACCTGCTGATCTGCGCCGACAACCTGCTGGCGATGGACGCCCTGCTGGCGACCCACGCCGGCGCCGTCGACCTCATCTACCTCGACCCGCCCTTCGCCACCGGCCACGACTTCGTGCGCACCAGCTTCACCGGCGAGGGCGAGGCGCGCGGCGAACTTCGAACGCACGCCTACCACGACCGCTGGCCGGGCGGCCTGGCCGGCTTCCTGCGCATGCTCGAGCCGCGGCTGCGGCTGTGTCACCGCCTGCTCGCGCCGCACGGCAGCCTGTATCTGCACGTCGATCCGACCGTCGGTCACTATGCCAAGCTCGTGCTCGACGAGATCTTCGGCGCCGACTGCTTCCAGCGCGAGATCGTGTGGCGGATCGGGTGGCTGTCGGGCTTCAAGACCCGCGCGCACAACTGGATCCGCAACCACGACCTGCTGTTTTTTTATACGAAGGACCCCGCCCGCTTCACCTTCAACAAACAGTACGTCCCGCACCCGGAGGGCTACCTCCGGCGTGACGGCCAGCCCGCCCGCGGCAAGGGTGTGCCGATGGAGGACGTGTGGAACGCCAACGTCGCCGAGTTCGCGCTGCGTGGCCGCGACTCGCTCGACTCGATCCAGATCAAGAGCTTCTCGCGCGAGAAGACCGGCTGGGCGACGCAAAAGAACCAGAGCCTGTTGCGGCGCATCATCGCCGCCAGCTCGAAGCCGGGTGACCTCGTCGCCGACTTCTTCTGCGGCTCGGGTACGACGATGGTCGCCGCCGCCGAGCTCGGCCGCCGCTTCCTCGGCTGCGACTGCGCGGCGCCGGCGATCGAGCTGGCCCACACGCGCCTGTGCGAGGCTGTCCCGGAGGACAGGTCGGACATCCGCTTCGATCGCTGCGGCCTCGGCCTGCCCGAGCGGCGCGCGTGGCTGGGGCAGGGCGGTCAGGCCGGGCACGTCTCGCAGTTACTGCGTCACTGCGGGGCCCGGCCAGCGCAAGCGCCCGGTCTGCATGGCATACGCGAGCAAACAGCGATCTGGGTCGGTCCCTGGGACGGTCCGGTGACCCGGGACCATGTCCGTGAGGCCGTGACCGCGACGACGAGGCACGGCCTCACCAGCCTCGACATCATCGGCTGGTCGTGGGCCTTCGGCGCCGACGAGGACCTGTCCGCAGGGACAGGTGTCGCGCTGACCTGTCTGCAGGCCCGCCGCGCCTTGCTCGACGAGCGCGCCCGCGAGGGCACCGCGCTCGGCGAGCGCCCCGCCTTCACGCTCGAGTGGCTCACCGGCGATCCCCACACCGTCACGGTCGCGCTGCGTGGCGCGACGCTGCGTCGCCCGGAGCGCCTCGATCCGCCGCTGCGCGCCGCGCTGGCCGACTGGCGCGAGCTCGTCGAGGCCTGGTCGATCGACTTCGACGCGACCTCGTCCACGATGCACCCCACGCAGCGCTGGCACCGGACCCGTGCGCGTCCCGTGCTCGACCTGCACAGCGCCCCGCACACGTACCCCGACGCCGCCCCGCGCCGCGTCCGCGTCGAGCTGCTCGACCGCCTCGGCGCCGCGTACTCGCTCCGATTCCAGCTCACCTGGCTCAATGGCCAGCTCGAAGTCGCGCCCCGCCATGAACAACAGGGCGCGGCCGCCCCGCCGGCCTGACCTTCCCGTGAACGTGAGCATCGGCCCGAACGCCGGTTAGACGGCGCGAGCGGCCTTGACAGGGAGGGGTCTCGGTGGCAAATCCAGGGGGTCCGGCCAGACTCTCACGTGTACGTAAGGGTTGGGTCGTCCGAGGTCAGTCCGAGGATCATCATGATCGGTACCGGTCACCCCAACCAGCCCAAAGCCCAGTCACCCGGACGATCTGAAAAGACCGAGCGGATGAAGATCGGCGAGCTGGCGCGCAAGACCGGCAAGACCCCGCGCGCGCTGCATCTCTATGAGGAGATGGGCCTGCTGCGCCCGCCCTCGCGCACCGAGGGTGGGTTTCGCCTGTACGGCCCCGACGAGCTGGCCCGCGTGTACTGGATCGCCAAGCTCCAGGACATGGGCTTTAGCCTCCCGCAGATCCAGGGCCTGCTCGGCACCGTGCACGCCTCGGAGACCGCCCCTGAGGCGATGACCAGCGTGCGCGAGCTGTTCCGCGCCAAGCTCGACGAGACCCGCGCCCAGGTCATGCGCCTGCTGCAGCTCGAGCGCGACCTGTCCGAGAGCCTCGCGTACCTCGAGGGCTGCCGCGTGTGCCGCGAGCCGGCCGCGCCCGAGGTCTGCAACACCTGCACGAGCGAGCGCCGCGACCTGCCGCCGAGCCTCGTGGTCGGCATCCACCTGAGTCCGCACGCCCGCAAGCCTGAAGGAGCGACCCCATGAGCACGCAAGTCACCGAGCCCGCCGCCGCTGTCAGTCTGGCCGCGTCGGTGTCGAACCCGCCGCCGACCGTCGTCCGCGCTGGCCGTCCACCGATCTACCTCGACTACGCCGCGACCACGCCGACCGACCCGCGCGTCGTCGACGCGATGCTGCCCTACTTCACGACGATGTTCGGCAACGCCGCGAGCCGCACGCACGTGTTCGGCTGGCAGGCAGAGGAGGCCGTCGAGGCCGCCCGCACCGAGGTCGCGGCCGTCATCGGCGCCGACGCCAAGGAGATCACGTGGACCTCCGGCGCGACCGAGGCCAACAACCTCGCGATCAAGGGCGCCGTCGAGTTCCTGGCCGAGTCGGGCAAGAAGCACGTCATCACCGCGGTCACCGAGCACAAGGCGGTGCTCGACACCTGCAAATATCTCGAACGACTCGCTCATCACGGCGCCGAGGTCACCTACCTGCCGGTCGACGAGCAGGGCCTCGTGTCGGCGGCGCAGGTCGAGGCGGCGATCCGCCCCGACACCGCGATCTGCTCGATCATGCTCGTCAACAATGAGACCGGCGTCGTCCAGCCGATCACCGAGATCGGCGCCGTGTGCCGCAAGCACGGCGTCCTGTTCCACACCGACGCGGTCCAGGCCTTCGGCAAGATCCCGATCGACGTCGAGGCGATGAACATCGACCTGCTCAGCATCAGCGCCCACAAGATCTACGGGCCCAAGGGCGTCGGGGCGCTGTATGTCCGGCGCCGGCGCCCGCGCGTGCGCCTCGCCCCGCAGATCCACGGCGGCGGTCACGAGCGCGGCAACCGTTCGGGCACCCTCAACGTCCCCGGCATCGTCGGCTTCGGCTTCGCCGCCAAGCTCGCCCGCGAGGAGATGGTGGTCGAGTCGGCGAGGATCCTCGAGCTGCGCGAGCACCTGCGCAGCCGCCTGATGACCGAGATCCCGCACGCCACGCTCAACGGGTCACCGGAGCATCGTGTCCCCGGCATGCTCAACATCAGCTTCGCCTACGTCGAGGGCGAGAGCCTGCTGATGGGCCTCAAGGAGGTCGCCATCTCGTCGGGCTCCGCGTGCACCTCGGCCAGCCTCGAGCCAAGCTACGTGCTCAAGGCGATGGGCCTCAACGACGAGCTGGCGCACAGCAGCCTGCGCATCAGCATCGGCCGCTTCACCACCCGCGAGGAGGTCGACCACATCGCCGTGCTCATCGAGCGCGAGGTCGCCCGCCTGCGCGAGATGTCTCCGCTGTGGGAGATGGTCCAGGACGGCATCGACCTCAGCACGATCGAGTGGACGCCACACTGACCGGGCCGCGCGCGCCACATTGCAAGCGTCCGCCCAGTCGTTATCCTCTCCCCCCCAAAGAAAGCAGCCCGCCATGGCCTACAGCACCAAAGTCATCGACCACTACGAGCACCCCCGCAACGTCGGGAGCCTCGACAAGAGCGACGAGAGCGTCGGCACCGGCATCGTCGGCGCCCCCGCCTGCGGCGACG
>JAYUXQ010001283.1:0-2623 GCA_043752905.1 Nannocystis sp.
AGCGGTGCCGTGGTTACCTGTCCCTGGGGACAGGTGGCAGAAAAATGTGGAGAAGAATTGTTGCCCTGTGGTAGGCGGTGAAGGCGCTCTCGCGGCGTACGACGTGGGGCCGGGGCGCGTGAAGGGCTTCGCACGGGCTGCTGGAGGCTCAAACAGGGGTCGCGGTGAAGAAAGCCGGTTGCACGGTCTCCGGTGCGCGCTAGGTTGCGAGACACCACCTGCACGGAGCGCAAGACAATGGGAATCATCTGGACACTGTTAATCGGACTCGTCGCCGGCGCCTTCGCCAAGCTCATCATGCCGGGTAATGACCCGGGTGGCATCCTCGTGACGATGCTGCTCGGTGTGGCGGGTGCCTTCGTGGCAGGCTTCCTGGGCAAGGCGTTCGGCTGGTACAGCGAGGTCGGCGAGGGTCCGGGCTTTATCGCCTCGATCGTCGGCGCGCTGATCATCCTGGCCGGTTACCGCGCCATCGTCGGCATGCGTAGCCGCAGCGCCTGACGTACCTGCGCTCCGAAACCGCGAAACACGAGGACCATCGCCCCCACGAAGGGGTGGGGTCCTCGTTTTCGCGAGGGGGCTTGCGCGAGGCGCGAGATCGGGCCTACGGTTGGTGGGCATGACGATGCAACGACCGCGATGTTGGGAGATCGGGACGCTCGGGACGAGCATCCTGCTGGCCAGTCTCCCAGCCGCGTGCGGGGACGCGAGCGATGGCAGCGGCGACGCTGCTTCCGGCACGTCGATCACGAGCGCGTCGATCACGAGCGCGTCGGCGGGCGAGGGCGGACGACCGACCAGCAGCGGCGCGACGGACGTCGCCGACGCGGGGGGTTCCGAGGACACGGCCGACGCGGGCGGTGACGGTGGGACCACGGGTCCCGCGGCGTCGCCCGGTCCGTGGGATCACGGCGTGTACATTCCGGCGGAGCCGCAGGCGCCCGGGGACCCGGCCAAGGGGTACGACGCGCTGCTGACGAAGGGCTACATCACCTGTGGGATCCCCTGGGTGTTGTTCGGGCTGGCAAAGCCGGTGCTGGGTAATTATGCGAACGGTGAGCCGATGCCGGGGCGGCCGGGCAAGAACGCCGAGGTGCCGCACAACTGGACGGTGCACGAGGTCGACGGCGCGGAGATCGTGTCGCAAAACTGCTTGCAGTGCCACGCGGGGCACTTTAATGGAGCGCTGATGCTCGGCTTGGGGACGGCGGAGGCCGACTTCACGCAGGACATGAGCGCGATGCTCAAGGCGTTCCCGATCCCCGACATCCCGATCCCCGGGCTCGAGCAGATGACGCGTCTGCTCAACCGCTACAAGGTGCTCGGACCACGGACAGTGATGCGCACGGTCGGCACCAACCCGGCCGAGGCCGTGGCGGTCACGCTGGTGGCTCACCGCGACCGGCACACGCTCGAGTGGCACGATGAACCACTGCTCGACCTGCCGAACTTCATCCTGCCGTCGGATCCGCCGCCGTGGTGGCGCGCGCACAAGAAGAACGCGCTATTTTACAATGGGATGGCCCGGGGCGACCACCGCGGCACGATGATGCTGGCGACGGCGCTGTGCACCGACTCGGTCGAGGAGGCGAAGGCGATCGACGGCTACTTCGCCGACATCCAGGCGTTCATCCGTTCGTTGCGCGCGCCGAAGTATCCGTTCACAATCGACGAGGCGCAGGCCAGCGCGGGCGAGGAGGTCTTCACCGCCAACTGTGCTGGCTGCCACGGTACGTATGGCGGGCCGGAGGAGGGCGACGAGGCCGACACGTACCCGAATCTGCTGTTCCCGCTCGATATCATCGGCACCGACCCCGTGGTCGCGCAGGGGGCCAAGTACGCGCCGGAGCTGGTCGAGTGGTACAATACTTCGTTCTACGGCTCGGTCACGCGGATGGCCCCGGACGACCCGTTCGCCGGCTACATGGCGCCGCCGCTCGATGGGGTGTGGGCGACCGGGCCGTTCCTCCACAATGGTTCGGTGCCGACGATCGAGCTGGTGCTCGACAGCAGCAAGCGGCCCCGCTACTGGAAGCGCCAGGACTTCGACAGCGCCCATTTTGATGAGGATGCGCTGGGATGGCCGTACGTCTCGCTGCCGTACGGGCACGCGCAGGCCAGCGACAGCGAGCGCAAGTACATCTACGATACGATGCAGTTCGCGCACGCGAGCGTCGGGCACATCTTCGGCGATCACCTGACGGACACCGAGCGCCGCGCGGTGCTCGAGTATCTCAAGACACTGTGAGGGACGTGTTCATCGGGGCTGGCCCGGGGGACATGTCTCTCGGGACAGGCGAGAGGCCGCAGGGGTCGTGCCCGGCGATCTGCCCCTGGGTGGCGATCGCGGTGAAGCGGGCGAACAGGTTCTCGCGGAACCAGCCGCGGGCGTGGGCGGCGCGGGCGGCCGCGTGGTGACTGCCGGCGTTGGCGAAGCGCTCGAGCGCGGCCTCGTCGTCCCATACGCTGAAGGTGACAGGACGGACCCACGGGAGCTCGCCGACGCCGAGCGCGAGGCGCATGCCGGGCGCGGCGACCAGGTCGCGCTCGATCGCCGGCAGGCGGCCCCAGAACCGTAGCATCGCGCGCAGGCGCAGGCAGGCGCGGGTGATCACGACGGTGG
>JAYUXQ010001284.1:0-2620 GCA_043752905.1 Nannocystis sp.
CTGGTGCCGGACAGCAGCGGGCCGCATACGATCATCACCGAAAGCGACGATGGCGTGCGCGTATGGATCGGCGACGCGCTGGTCATCGACGACTGGAACGGCCACTTTATCAAACGCAACGAGGCCGCGGTCGACCTCGTCGCCGATGTCCCGGTCGCGGTGCGCGTCGAGTACTTCGAGCTCGACCTCGGCAGCGCGGCGCGGCTCAAGTGGTCGAGCCCGACCCTCGTCGAGGAGGTCATCCCGCCGACGCGCCTGATCGCCGCGCAGGCCCCCAGCGGCCTGGCGCCGCCCAAGCCGCCGTACATCAACCCGGTCGAGGCCTTCGACTGCCCCGATCCCGGGGTGTTCGGCCTCGACATGGCCGACGGCCCCAATTTTTACAAGCTGTGCACCGGCGGCAAGTTCCCGATCCGGCACTCGCGCGACCTCGTGCTGTGGAACGACACCGGCGCGGTGGTGTTGCCCAATGGCAAGCCGAACTGGGCGGCCAACGGCGCTCGCAACTGGGCGCCCGAGCTGCACCGCGTCGGCGACGAATTCGTCGTGTACTTCACGACGGTCAACGGGGCCAACGTGCTCAGCATCGGTGCGGTGCACGCCGCGGACCCGCTCGGGCCCTACGTCGGGACCGGCGGTCCGCTGGTCGAGCACCCGCTCGGGGTCATCGACGCGACCTACTACCACAGCGGCGGCACGCCCTACCTGATCTACAAGATCGACGGTAATTCGCAGGGCCAGCCGACGCCGATCCTCGCGCGCCAGCTGGCGCCCGATGGCCTGTCGTTCGCGGACGGCAGCGGCGAGGTGACGCTGCTCGTGAATCAGGGCGACACGTGGGAGGGCGGGGTCGTCGAGGCGCCGTGGATCGTCGAGAACGGCGGCTTCCACTACATGTTCTACAGCGGCAATGTCTATAACCATCAGTACCGCACCGGCGTCGCTCGCTCGGTCGGTCCGCTCGGGCCGTACGAGAAGCTCGGTACGCCGATCCTCGGCAACAACGAGCGCTGGGTCGGGCCCGGCCACGGCTCGGTCGTGCAGGTCCAGGGCCTCGACCACTTCGTCTACCACGGCTGGATCAACGCCGGGAACGGCACCAACGACGGCACCAAGGGCCGCCAGGTGCTCGTCGACCGCATCGTGTGGGACAACGGCTGGCCGCGGATCCACGACGGCTCACCGAGCCGCTCGCAGCAGCTGTGGCCGGGCGTGCCCTGACGTGATCCATTCACGGCCACACGACGAGCGCCGAGCTGCGCACCTCGACGACCGCCTCGGCGTTGTCGCGGGTGAACAGGTCGGCGGCGTCGAAGCGGACGCGCGCGAGGCGGCTGGCGCCGAGCTGTAGCGTGTCGCCCGAGAGGTCGAGGCCGGCGCTGCGCAGGTCGTCGAGGTCGAGGCGCTGGCTGCCGGCGTCGGACAGCAGACAGGTGACCTCGTCGCCGGCCGCCTCGCTGCCGATCAGCGTCGAGAGGCGCACGAGCACCGGCTGGCCGCGACCGTCGGGGCGCCACTCGAGCAGCAATGAGCTGCGATCGGCGCTCGGGGTGGCCTGAAACACGACAGGCTCGGGGATCGGCGCGCGGACGACGAAGCCGGGCAGCTCGTCGTCGCCGTCGACGGTGATCGTCAGGGCGCCCGGGGCCGGCTCGCCAGCGGCCCAGGCGCGCGCGGGCAAGGTCTCGCTGGCGTGACCGTACTCGACGCCGGACATGTACGGCAGGAGGTCCGGGACCAGCGAGAGCGGCACGTCGACGCTGGCCTCGCCGATCTGCACGGCGATGTTACCGGCGTCGACCAGCACCAGCTCGCGCGAGGCGTCGCGACCCGGGGCGTCGCGACCCGGGGCGTCGCGCGGGTCCTCGGCGGCGACCCACAGCTGCTCGCTCGGTACGCATTGACCGGGCGTCAGGCGATCGCTGGCGAGCGGTGGGAGGTCGGCCCGGGCCCGCACGGCGGCCTCGTCGAGCCCGCGATACTGGACGAAGCGGGCGACGATCTCGAGGGCCGGCTCCTCGCCGTGGGTATCGTCGTCGGCCTCACCGGGCGGACGGAGCACGACGTGGATCCTCGCCAGGCGACCGGGCGCGGCGAGTTCATGAAAGCCGAGGTTGATGCCGAGGTTGCCGCCGAGGTTGCTGCCGAGGTTGCCGCCGTCCTCGACCCCTGAACACCCGGCGAGCGCCGCACACGCGGCCGCTATCAGTGCACCGGGTGCACCGAAACGGCGAGCGGCGGTCGGGAGCCTACGCATCAAATCTGGTGTACCCCGCCTCGCGAGTCCTGTCACGGGACCGACGAGGCGGGCGGCCGGGCGGCGCGCTTTGCCCCCGGAGGGCGCTCACGGGGGACCCCCTGCGGTGAAGCCGCGAAGACTTTCAGGCGTGCGGGCCGGCGCGAGCGCTCCCAAGCAGGGCCGCGCCCGGGGCGTCGAGGCGATAGGCGGGCAGCGCGTGATAGAGGCTGGCGAGGTCGTGGGGCTCGCCGTCGAACACGGGGCTGTCGGACGACTCGACCTCGGCCGGCCAGTCGACGAACGCGGCCTCGAGCGCGACGCCGAGGCGGGACTCGCAGGCACAGGGGTTCTGCGGGCTCAGGTGCTGGCAGCGGCTCCGCA
>JAYUXQ010001285.1:0-2619 GCA_043752905.1 Nannocystis sp.
CCGGCGATCCACTGCACGGCGCCGTCGACCGACTCGGCCCCGGCCCACGCGCACAGGTACTTGCAGTCAAGCGCCTGCACGCGATCGGGGCCGTTGCTCGCGCCGTTGTGCTTCAGGTAGTCAACTCGCAGATCGGCCGCGTCGCGCACGGCGAAGATCCACTGGTTGTCGTTCTCGCCGAGCACGTTGACGTGCGCGCCGACGATCGTCGCGCCCTCCATATTGTAGCCGAGCGCGTTGCACATGGCCGCGCCCTGCGTGGACTCCAGGCGCGGCGCCTTGATCTCCTGGAGGTCCTCGCCGTGCCAGCGGATGAGGATCTGGTTCTTGCTGCCCGGCATGTCCGGGTCCGAGTAGGCGTAGCCGCAGGAGGCGAAGCCTTCGTCGGTGGCCACCCCCGCCTGGATCACGTCGTACTCCAGCTTGTCGCCGCTCGACGTCCAGTCATCGCCGACACGCTTGCCCTTGCCCTCGAACAGCAGCGCCACGCCACGTGTGATCACCGTATTGTCGTCGTCCTTGATCTCGCGGGTGCCGAGGATGACCACGCGGCCGCTCTTGAGCACGACGACGGCGCGGCCGCGTTCGTTGCGAACGTTCTGCTCGTCATCCGGGTCGCTGTACGGGATCGGGCCGTAGGCGGTCTTGTCGGCGCCGTACACCGAGACCTCCATGTCCCACCGCTCGGGGTTGACGCTCGTTCGCTTCGCGCCTGCGACGTAGATCGTACCGTCCGGCTGGACGCCCACGCCGCGGGCCTCGGTGCCGACCGGACCGGGCAGCTCCCAGTCCAGCGTGCCGTCCGGGTGGAAGCGGGCGACGTACCGGCGCGGCTCGCCGCTCTCGAAGCCGATGCCGACGAGGATGATGTTCTGCTCCGCGTCGACTGCGAGGCCAGTCGGCCCCAGGTTGCCAGTCTTGAGCCACGCGAGCTTGGTCCAGTCGCCGTGCGACTTGCTCCACCCGACGTCGCTGGGCTTCCACACCCCGCCCTGGTCGTAGCGGCGCAGGGTGCCGATCACCAGGGGGTTCTTGTAGTGGACGCCCGTGGCGATGACGTAGTCCCCTTGCAGCGCGACGGCACCCGCCGAGCTGAACGCGCCGTCGTTCGGCTCGAGGGTGGTCCACTTCTCGGTGCCCGGTTCCTTGACCGTGCTCGCCTGGTAGATCGACTCTGACGCGGTCTGCCCCGCCTCGTCGCGTACGGTCACCGTGATCATGCTGCCCGGGTTGTTGTTCGGCCCGCTGGTGACCGGGAAGATCACCGAGCCGCTCACTGGTCCGCTGGCGATCACTTGGCCATCGTCCAGGAGCTCGGCTGCCACCGCGTCCGCGCTGGCCGTGTAGGTGCAGACCGTGGGGCCAACCTCGTCGGCGACCTCGGGGTCACAGAGCAGATCGGCGATCGTCGGCGGTGGATCGACCGGCTCGCCGAGCGTGTCGCTGCTACTGCTGGCGGCGGTGTCGTCTGCCGTGGTCGTCGCTCCCGCGCTCCCGCCCTCGCCCGTCGTGCCGCCGCTGCCGCTCGTCGTGCCTGACGTGGTCACTGCGTCGCCCGGGGCGGTTCCTGTAGAGGAACCGGCGGCGCTGGCCGCATCGTCGCACCCGGTTGGATCCGTGAAGGTGCATGCTTCAAGCTCGACGTTGCCAAAGCACGCGAGCGGGACCGGCAGGGCCAGGCAGGCGACGGCCAGGAGCGGTGCGGCGGGGAGACCGAGACGTCGGATCATGCCCACCAGGATAGCGCAAGTCCGCGCGCAATGTCCCTCTCAAAATGGCCAGTGAGAGTTTGCTGGCCGCGGAACAATGCCGATCCGGTACGATGTGCGGCCATGACCCTCACCGCCGTGTATCTCGTCTTTGTTCTGGCCCCACCAGAGCCCACCGGCCCGGCCGAACCATGGCGTGAGCACGAGGCCGCCTGCCAGGCGCTCGCCGATGCCGCCCCGAGCACGAAGGCGGGGGCGGCCGAGGGCTACGCGGCCGCCGCGGACGAATGCCGCAAGGCTTTCGAGACCGCGACGAGCCTTGCGAGCCGCTCAGTGTTCGCGTTCGACGCCCACCGCTTCTACCGCCGGGCGCATGCAGCCGGCCACGTGGAGGCCCCCTGCATCGCCGCGCGCATGCTCAAGACGTTCGCGGCGCAGCTCGCCGCGCCAGGAGCCGAGGACAGGCCGAACGACCGCAAGAGCGTCGATGCCCTGCTCGCGGAGCTGACGCCGGAGCTCGCCGCGTGCTCCGAGCCCGAGCCCGCCCGCCCCGATCCCCGGGCAACCACTGCAGTGGTTCTCCCCGCGAGCCCGAGCCAAGCTGACGGCGGCGTGATGCCCCGGCGATCCGAGCCGGTGCGCCGACCGGATCGGCGTCCGCTTCGGATCGCCGGAGGCGTGGCACTCGGACTCGGCCTCGGGCTCGGCGGCGCCGTGATCGGCGCGCTCGTCCACGGCGCGTCCCTCCGCACGCAGGCCGACGCCGTGAACGGCGACCCGGGCCAGACGACCGGCGACGGCAACGACTTCGCATCGATCCGCGCGCGCGGCGAACGGGCCGATCACATGGCGATCGGGTTCGGCGTCGCCGCGGGGGCGCTGACGGTCGCTGGCGCAGCCCTGCTCGTCG
>JAYUXQ010001286.1:0-2618 GCA_043752905.1 Nannocystis sp.
GCCACGCGAGCTGGCTCAGCACCTTGACGTCCTTGGCCGCCTCGACCAGGCGCCCGTCGGCCACCCTGATCCGCTCGAGGTTCTCCGCGTCCATTCCCCATCATCTTACGCGTCGACGGCCACCGCGTAAAAAAACCCCGACGCGCGCCCGCGGCCCGTGCCTGCGTGCGCGTGGCCCTTATGGCCTGGTGTGGCCGGGTCATGGCCGGGGTCATGGCCGGGTCATGGCCGGTCCACCCACGCACCGACTCGCTTCGCCCGCGAATCGTGCGTTTTATGGACCTCCGCAGGACAGCTGTCCGCGCGTCGCGCCTGTTGGCAGACGCGATATCTTTGCCGTATTGTCTGCCCCTTGCTCATGGCCTTCAAAGTTGGCGAGGACATCGACGCGTGGTGCACCAAGTGTCGCACCGATACCCTTCACGTCGTCGTCGCGCTCAAGCCCGGCGTGCCCGAACCCAAGCGCGTCGAGTGCAAGGAGTGCCACGGCCAGCACATGTATCATGCGCCGAAGATCGGTCCGGTCCAGCCCGCCGCCACCGGCCCTGCCGTGACCAACCGGACCGCCGCGGTGCGCACCCCCAAGGCGCCCAAGGTCCCGGTCGCCCCGAAAGTCGCCGCCGCTGCCAAGGCCGCCCGCGCCATCAAGACCGCCGCTGCGACCGCCCACACCCTCGGCGCCCGCGAGTGGATCAAGCGCATGGACGAGTTCGCCTTGCAGCATGACCTCGTCATGCGCTCGTACTCCATGCGCGAGACCTTCACCCCCGGTGAGCCCCTCCAGCACCCGAAGTTCGGCAAGGGCGTCGTCGTCGAGATCGTCGACAAGAACAAGGTCGCCATCTTGTTCGAGGAGGGCCGCAAGGTCCTCGCCATGGGCGCGATCCCCAGCGCCTGAGAAGACCGGCGGGCTGGTCTCCCCGGTCCTCCCGACTGGGGGGCGGCCTGCGGTCGTCATTCGCACAGCTCCGGTAACCGGCGCAGCTGGGCCGCCTCGGCGACCTGGATCTCGCCGACCGGCGCGCTCGCATCTCCGCCCTCGAGGTCGGCGATCGTCCGCGCGACCCGACGCAGACGATGCAGCGCGCGTGGACTCAACGCCCGCGCCTTCGCCAGCGCCAGCAGCAGGCGCTCGGCCGCGGGCGTCAGCTCGCACAGCGCCTCGATCACGCCATCGGTGGCCGGGATGTCGGCGTTGCTGCGCCACGGCGTGCCCGCGAGGCGCCGCCGCGCGACTGCCCGCGCCATCGCCACGCGCTCGCGGATCTGTGCGCTGCGCTCCCCGGGTCTGCGCCGGCCGAGCTCCTCCGCCGTCGTCGGCATCACAGGCACCACGAGATCGATGCGGTCGAGCAGCGGCCCCGACAGCCGCTGCTGATAACGCTGCACCGCGCTCGCCGGATCGACGCAGCTGCGCTCCGGGTGCCCGAGGTACCCGCACGGGCACGGGTTCATCGCCGCCATCAATTGAAAGTTCGCCGGCAGCCGCAGCGCCCCGCGGACCCGCACGATGTGGACCAGCTTGTCCTCCAACGGCTCGCGCAGGCCCTCGAGGCACGCGCGCGAGAACTCGGGCAGCTCGTCGAGGAACAGCAGACCGCGGTGCGCCAGGCTGACCTCGCCCGGCCGCACCGGCGCCCCGCCGCCGAGCAGCCCCGCGACCGACACCGTGTGATGCGGCGAGCGCAGCGGCGCGTGCCGGACCAGTCCGCCGGGGATCGGCCGACCGAGCAGCCCATGTACCCTGGTCACCTCGAGCGCCGCCTCGCGCTCGAGCGGCGGATACAGCCCGATCGCACGCCGCGCGAGCATCGTCTTGCCCGCGCCCGGCGGTCCATGCATCAGCAAGTTGTGACCGCCCGCGATCATCACCTCGAGCGCCCGCCTCGCCAGCGCCAGCCCGCGGATGTCGGCCATGTCGCCCTCGCCCATCGGCACCTCGTCCACCTCGATCTCGCTGCGCACGTACCCCGTCAGCTCCGCCTCGCCGCGCAGATGCGCGACCAGCTGCGGCAGTGACTCCAGCGCGTACACCGTCAGCCCCGGGATCAGCGAGGCCTCGTCGGCGCTGTCTCTCGCCACGGCGATCCCCGTGAACCCGCCACGCCGCGCACAGTCGGCGATCACCAGCGTGCCCGCAGCCGGCCGCAGCGTGCCGTCGAGCGCCAGCTCGCCCCACAGCATCAGCCCCTCGAGGCGCTGCCACGGGACCACCTCATGGCTGGCAAGCAGCGCGCACGCGACCGCGAGATCGATCCCCGGGCTGTCCTTGCGCTCGTCCGCTGGCGCCAGGTTCACGACCTGTTTTCGCGGGTGGATCTTGTGCCCGCAGTGGCTGATCGCGCTCCTCACCCGCTCACGCGCCTCGATCAACGCTCCGCTCGCGCGACCGACGATCGTCAGCCCCGGGAGCCCGAGCCCGACGTCCGCCTCGACCGTCACCATGGTCGCCTCGACGCCAGCGATGCACGCCGCATATGTTCTCGTCAGCATCTCTCACGCTTTACAAGTCGCGTGCGCGATGCCGTCTCGTGGTGTTACACGCACTTGCGCGCACGTTCGCCGCGCCGCCGTCCCGCCCGCGAGACAGCCGTCCCGCCCGCGGGCCACCCGGCGAA
>JAYUXQ010001287.1:0-2616 GCA_043752905.1 Nannocystis sp.
GCTCATGCTCTGGTCTCCTCGGCGCTGCATCACCCCCGGGCTTGTGCTCGTGACCCTGGCCCTGGCCGCCACCGCCTGCACGGCGGACAGGACGGCCTCGACCTCGGCCCCTGCGGCCACGCCCCCCGCGGCGATCGTCGCGGCGGAGCCGGAGCCGACGCCGGTGGCGGCAGTCGACGCGCAGCCGGCCGAGCCCGCTGTCGCGGCGGAGCCCGTGACCACCCCCGAGGTGCCGGAGGTGCCCGCGGTGCCGGAGACGCCGAAGAAGGTGCTGATCCTGGGCGACAGCCTCGCGGCGACCGGCTTCGGCGCGCTGCTGGAGCGCAAGCTCGACGCCCACCCGAGCATCGAGTGCGCGCGCAAGGCCAAGAGCGCGACCGGGCTGGCGCGCCCCGACTTTTATGACTGGGAGTCGGAGGCCAGGAAGCAGGTCGACGCAAAGACGCCGGACCTGGTGGTCGTGATCATGGGCGGCAACGACGGTCAGGACCTCACGCCGAAGTCCGGCAAGGGCAAGCGCGTCGCGTGGAAGTCGGACGGCTGGAACGAGGCGTACAAGGCCCGCGTGTCCGACTTCCTCAAGGAGGTCGGTGTCGACCAGCGCAAGGTGCTGTGGCTCGGGTTGCCCAAGTCGGAGATGAACAGCTTCGAGCGGAAGCTGACCGTCATCCGCCAGGTCCAGAGCGAGGCGGTCGCCGAACTCGGCGACGCCGGTACGTACCTCGATACCACCCCGTTTCTCACCGATGCCAAGGGCGTGCTGCTCGACAAGGCGACCGTCGGCAACCGCAAGGACCAGGACCTGCGCGAGGACGACGGCATCCACTTCACGATGGCTGGCAGCGAATACTTCGCCGACAAGGTCTACCCCGAGGTGCTGCGCGTGCTCGGGGTCGCCGACGCCGAGCCCGAGGCGCCGACCAGGAAGAAGAAGGCCAAATAGACCCGCAGAAGAAGGCCAGCGCGCGGGCGCGCCGCTCGTGTCCCGCGCAGTCCGCGAGCGCCGACGCATGAAAGATCTCCAGTGAGGTGGAAATAGTGGCCATGGAGGAGGTCAAAACGGCGTTCGCTTCGTGCAAACCGGCGGCAGTCGTAAACGGATTACAACTGGAATTTTCCGAGATGCGAGCGTTGACACCGCCCTCGCGGCGATCGGGCGCAGGCCCGCTGCGGCCGTGCCGGCGGCCTCGCGGGAATAGGGCCCGGGGGCCGCAAGTACACGCGGCTCCCGGCGTCTGCTACGGTGACCGACTCGGCCTCCATGCCCGCGCAGCGACCCCATACGCGCCTTCCCGGCCGTTTTGACCGCCTCATCGGCCTCCTTGGGCTGTGGTTGACGCTGCTGCTGACGGGCGCCTTCTCGCTGAGCCAGGTGCCCGAGGCGGCCGCGGCGACCAGCAAGAAGAAGAGCGGCAAGAAAAAGCAGAAGTCGAGGAAGCGCGCGGTCGTCAGCAAGCCGGTGAGCGTGCTCCCGGTCTCGCGCGACGTCGACTGGACGATCGGTGTCACCAGCGGCGGCGAGATCCTCAAGGATGAGGTCGAGGGCGAGGAGGAGGAGGACGAGGACACCGACGGCGGCACCCCGCAGAGCGAGCTCGACGCGATCGAGCGCGAACTGCTGGCCAACCCGCCCGACCCCGAGCCGGTGCGCATCGAGCTGCCGCCGGTGGTCAGCGACCCGCGGCCGATCGACCGCAAGCCCGGGTGGGTCAAGCACGAGGTCATCCCCGGCGAGACGATCGAGGAGGTCGCGACCCGCTACAAGGTGCCGGCCGAGCAGATCGTCCGCTGGAACAAGCTCGACAAGAAGAAGCCGAAGCTGCCGTTCCCCGGGAAGTCCGTGCGCGTCATGACGGGCGACGCCCCGCTGCCGCGCGAGCGCGTCGAGCACGTGGCAAAGCGCGGCGAGACCTTCGAGAGCGTCGCCAAGGACTTTGGCGTCGAGGTCGAGAAGCTCAAGCGGTGGAACAAGCGCGCGGGCACGAAGGTCGGGGCGAAAGAGAAGCTGGTCGTGTACCGCGAGGCACCGCCGCCGGTGGTCGTCTCCGGGACCGGTCTGGCCGCCAAGCTGGCGCAGATCCGCGTGCCCTCGGGGGGCATCAGCATCGGCCGCCCGAGCCGCGGCCGCCTGGTCCGCGGCGTCGCGTTGCCGGAGCGGCCCGACCTCTACACCCGCCGCAAGCCCGACGAGAGCTACGGCTCGTCCCACGCGATCGCCGAGCTGATGGCCGCGATCGTGACCTTCCGGCATCAGACCGGCTTCAACCGGTCGATCGTGATCGGCGGGATCAGCCGGGCCCGCGGCGGCCGCTTCCGGCCGCACAAGTCGCACCAGAGCGGCCGGGACATCGACATCCGCATGCCGCTGACGGCCGCCGCCGAGGGCAAGCGCCACATCACTGCCAACGACATCGACTTGAAGGCGACCTGGCAGCTGATGCGCACCTTCATCGACCGCGGCCAGATCGAGTACATCTTCATCGACTACTCGCTGCAAAAGCGCCTCTACAAGGTGGCGCGCGAGCAGGGCGCGACCAAGGAGCAGCTCGTGCACTGGATGCAGTGGCCGGTGCGCAAGCCCAAGCATCACGTGATCCGCCACGTGGAGGGCCACAA
>JAYUXQ010001288.1:0-2615 GCA_043752905.1 Nannocystis sp.
AAGATCGCCCCGCGGCGCAGCCCGGCGGGGGCCAGGTGGTTGGCGAAGCGGTCGAGCGTGGCCGGCAGGATCGGCTCGGCGCCGTTGAGCAGCGCCCGCGCGGGCGAGAGGTCGAGCGTGGCGACCACCTCGGGCTTGATCCGCCGCACGCACAGTTCGAACGCGAAGTTGGGCGCGCACGAGACCGTGCCCTTGTAGTGTGACAGCGCGTGCAGCCAGCTCTCGGGGCGCGAGAGGAAGTTGACCGGCGACATGAGCACGGTCGGGTTGCCGAAGTAGAGGTTCATCAGCCAGCCGCCGATCAGGCCCATGTCGTGATAGAGCGGCAGCCAGCTGACCATGACGTCGCGGGTCGTCAGCTCGCACCCGCTCACCGAGGCGCGCACGTTGGCGAGCACGTTGGCCTGGGTCAGCTCGACGCCCTTGGGGTCGCCGGTGCTGCCGGAGGTGTATTGCAGCAGGGCGGTGTCGTCGGGCGAGACCTTCGCCGACACCGTCGAGATCGGGGCCGGGTCGCGCAGGATCGCGTCGATCGAGACGACGTGCTTCACGGCGGCGACGTGGTCGCGCACGACGTCGGCGACGCGGGCGGCGCGGTCGAAGGTCAGCAGCACCTCGGTGCCGGCGTTGTCGAGGATCTTCGCCTCGCGGGCGATGTACTCGGCGATGCGGTCGAGGCGAAACGGCGGATACAGCGGCACCGGCACGCCCCCGGCGAGCATCGAGCCGAGGAAGGCCGCGAAGTAGCCGCGCCCGGTCGGCAGCATGATCGCCACCGTCCCGCCCGGTCGCAGCCCGAGCCCGCGCAGGTGGGCCGCGACCGCGCCAGCCTCGCGGCGCAGCTCGCCGTAGGTGATCGGGTCCTCCGAGCCGTCCTCACGCAGCAGCATGATATGCACGCGGTCGGCGTCGTGCTGCGCGCGGTACTCGAGCACCTCGATGAGGGTCGTCGCGTGCACGGGCACCGGCGCGGGCTCATCGGTCGGCAGGCCGCGCACCTGTCCCTTCGGACCTGCCCCATTGGACATGTCCGAAGCGCCAGCCCGGCCGCCCTCGGCCAGCCCGGCCTCGATCAGGCGCACGATCTGGCGCGGCGTGTCGGCGACGCTGATCGCCTCCTCGGGCAGACGCAGCTGGAAGCGCTCCTCGACGCGGCCGAGCAGCTCGACGCGCTCGAGGCTGCCGAGCCCGAGCTCGCGCTCGAGCGAGGCGTCGAGGCCGAGGTTGCCGAGGCCGCGTCCGTCTCCCACCGTGGTGATGAGGTCACGAAGGATCTCGAGCACGCTGCTCGCCACGTCCGTGCTGGGGCGGTCCGACATGCGCGGGAGGGTAACACCCGCGGTCCAGGGCACAAACGCCCGCGACGATACCGGGGTCATGCCCGGGGCCACGCGCGGGCGGGAGCGTGGCCGCCAGGCCTCAGCGCCGGCGGCGGCGCAGGCCCGCGAGGGCGAGCAGGCCGAGGCCCAGGGCCGGGAGGCCACGGGGCTCGCCGCCGTCGCAGGCGCAGCCGCGGTCCGCGAGGTCGAGCTCGGCGGTGCCGGGGCCGCTGGATCCGGACTCGCTGTCGGTGTCGCCGCCCTCGCCCGCGCTGCCGGTCTCGCTGGCGCTGGTGGTCGGCACGTCGGTGGTGGAGCTCGGGCCCTCGATCATGCAGGCCGCGCTGCAGCCGTCGCCGCCGAGCGCGTCGCCGTCGTCGCACTGCTCGCCGCCGTCGATGACCGTGTCGCCGCAGTGCGCGAACACGCAGCCGGTGCGGCAGGCGTTCGGGGTGGTGTCGCTGTTGGCCGGGCCGGTGTCACAGGCCTCCCCGGCGTCGACGACCCCGTCGCCGCAAAATGGCGCGGGCGGGGCCTGGTCGACGCCGACGACGCAGAACTCGTCGACGTTCCAGCCGCCCATCTCGAGGCCGCTGTCGCTCGACAGGGCGAACTGGACCTGGACCTGGCCGCCGGCTGTCGCCCCGGAGATGTCGACGTCGTGGAAGCGCCACTCGCTGTCGCGGTGGGCGACGGTGCTCAGGTCGCCGTTGTTGCTGTCGAGGTTCTGCCACACCGTATCGCCGTTGACGGCGATCGTCGCCTGATCGAAAAACGCGTCCTCGACGGTGAGCCAGCGGCGATATTGCAGGCGCACGGTCTTGAAGCCGGCGGTGCTGATCGGCGGGCTCGTCATGCTGCTGATCGTGAAGGGCGCGTAGGCGCCGTCGAGGTTGATCCCGACCACACTACTGCCGGAAAATGCCGCGCCGGGATCGCCGCTTTGCCCGCCCGGTGCGCCCCACTGCCACTGGCCATCGAGCACCCAGCCGTCCACCGTCGGCGACGCCTCGAAGGTCGTGCAGAACAGCGGCGCGACCGGGCCGAAGTATTTTTGATACCAGGGGTCGGCGGCGTTCTGCGGGAAGCTGGTCGAGGAGCCGTCGTTGAACTGGACCTGCACCTGGTACTCCGCGACGGTGTCGGCGGGGAAGTCCGGCAGGATCCCCACGAAGCCGCCGGGCTCGGGGGTCATGTCGACGACGAGGCCGCTGGTCTTGACGACCAGGGTGGCGCCGATGGCCGCGAGGTCGACGCAGGCCTTGGACCCGCCGACGATCTCGAGGTGCACGGGCG
>JAYUXQ010001289.1:0-6522 GCA_043752905.1 Nannocystis sp.
CACTTCGCCTCCGCGAGGATCCGCCGCGAGCGCATGCTGACCGTCGAGGGCCGCGGCGAGGTCGAGAACGTGCTCAAACGATCGGCCGCCCGCGCCCGCGCGCTCGCCCAGCTGACCCTCGAGCGCTGCCGCAAAGCCTGCGGCCTGCGCTGACGCACCTGTCCTCACGGCCATGTCCCACGCGCCCTGTCGTCTGGTCTCTGTCCGTGACGCCGGCATACCGCTGACGACCCTCCAGCCGCTCGCCGAGGCCGTATTCGGGGCGCAGGGCCGGGCGCAGGGGTGGTTCGCCCGCAAGCTCGCGCGCGAGGCCGTCGCCGCCCGGCGCTCCTTCCTGGCTCTTGGGCCAGGTGATGTCCGGATCGGCTATCTGCTGATCGGCGACGACCCTGGCGACCGCGTCGCCCACAGCGCCGGCCTCGGTGTGCTTCGAGAGCACCGTCGGCTCGGTGTCGGCTCGGCCCTGATCGAACGCGCCTCGACCGTGCTACTCGGCGAGGCTCCTGCCTTGCAGGTGCTCGCCGAGCCGCCGCTGCGCGGCTTCTACGAGCGTCTGGGCTTCGTCGTGCGTCGCACCTGCCACACCCTGCAGAGCACGGGCACGGGACCCGCCAGCCTCGATCTGCGCGAGCATCCGCCGGCCGCGTGGACGCTCCCCGGCCACGCGGTCGCGGGTTGGCGCGCGGGCACGTGGTCACGCACCCCCAGCGCCGACGCGGCCACCGTCTCACTCGCCGACGGTGGCGCCTGGGCCCACGTCTCGCGCGAGGGTCGTGCGATCCTCGTGCAGCGGCTGTGCGTCGCCGACGATCCAGCGAGCACGATCGTCACACGCACGCAGGCCGCCCTCGACGAGCTTCGTGGCCGCCTCTCGCGTGGCACCGCCGTGCTGGTATACGGCTGCGAAGCCGTGAGTTGCATCACCGCTTCGCTGCTACACCATGGCCTCTGGCGCGTCGCGCAGACTGCCGTGGAGATGCGGCGCGTGATCGGTGAGGGAGTGGACAAGCACGCGGGACCCGCCGCATGATGCCGTCGACCCTCTCGGAGTGTGCCCCATGTTCAAGCTTAATTCTGGTCTCGTCGTCACGCTGATCTCCGCCCTCACGTTCACTGGCTGTCGCGGCGAGGACGCTGGCACCTCGGAGACCGACTCCGGCACCAGCACCACCGGCGCCTCGGGCACCACCACCGATACTCCGACCACCACCACCCCGACCACCACCGGGGCGGAGAGCTCGACCAGCGGCACCACGGGCACGCCGACGACCTCGGGCGAGCCCGACACCAGCGCGGACAACTCGGGCAACTTCCTGACCACGAACACCGACACCGGCAACACCACCGGCGACCCTGGTCCCGGGCCCAACGGCGCGATGTGCTCGTCGGACGCCGACTGCGCGTCGATGAATTGCGTCAGCCTTCTGCTGGGCATGGTCCAGTTCTGCGGCGAGTGCAACGAGGACCAGGACTGTGTCGACGCCGGCTCAGGCACCGCGTGCACCTTCTCGATCCCCAACCAGGCCGCGATGTGCACCAACGGCGACCCCGGCTCGACCTGCATGTCCGACGAGGCGTGCATGGGCGACCAGTTCTGCGAGAGCGTGCTCGACACACCGATCTTGCCGAACACCTGCAGCGAGTGCGCGAGCACGGCGGACTGCGACATGGGCAAGCTGTGCAGCCCCGGCATCGACCTCGTCGCGCTCAACGGCAAGAAGTCCTGCGTCGAGCCGGGCAGCGTGCAAAACGACCAGCTGTGCCCGGCCGGCCCCGACGGCGACATGGTCTGCATGTCCGGCCACTGCACCGAGACCTCGCTGATGGGCTTTGTCACCCTCAACCTCTGTGGCGAGTGCGCCGTCGATGCCGACTGTCCGATGATGGGCCAGACCTGCACCCCCGCCGAGGCCTCGATGAACGGCTTCATCGGCTCGATCTGCACGTGACCACGCAGCGTCGCGCGCAGTCCAGTGGACGCTGCTGTACGCGCCAGGCCGTCCGCTGCGCCGGCTGCTCACGCGTGTGCTCGGGCTATCGACCGGGCGCACCTGATGGCTCTGTATTAAAATAAAAAAGCGCGGCGACCTCGGTCACCGCGCCTTTCTTTTTAGGATCGATCGATTCGTCGATACGATCCGCGAGCGTGTTCACTTCGCTTCGACGTACTTCGCTTCGGTGCAGGTGGCCGGGCCGCTGGTCGGCGCCGGACAGTAGTAGACCTTGCTCTTGAACATCTTCTTGGTCGTGTACCAGGCGTCGCCGTTGACGGCGGTGCTCGTCGGCAGCGACGACACCACGTTGGTGCAGCCGGTGAAGAGGATGGTGGCGAGGAAGATTGCGGATGTGATGCGCTTATTCATTGGTCGCGTCTCCAGCGGGTGCGGTGGAAGCAGAGGCCGAGGCACCGGAGGCTTCACCGCCGCCGCCACCCGACACGGTGACCGGGCCGTTGTCGACGTTCTTCACCTGGTAGCAGGTGGGCGTGCCGCTGGTCGCGTCGCAGTTCCACAGAGTGGAGTTGCCGAGAAGAAAGTTGCCCTTCTTCTTGACGACGTAAGCCCGGCCGTTCACCGACGGGGTCACGGCGACGTACGTACATCCGGCGGCCGTGAGGCTCCCCAGCAACATGGCAAACAGGATTTTTCTCGTTCCTGACATGGCGCGCACGGTAGCACCGATCGCGGCGAGCAAGCTATCTCCTGGACCCTGTCCCGAAGAGTATGTGGCGGCGCACCCGACCAAAGCTGTCACAACGCCGTTAGCGTACGGTACCAGTGACATTCGAGGCCATTTGCGCCGATGCGCGAGCGATTCTGACCGATCCGCGGGTGTCCGGTCAACGTGGGTATGTGCGGATATGCGCGGGACCCGCCCGATTCTCGCAGATCCGGCCCTCAAAATAGTTTGTGCATACCTGACCGGATGGACAGGCCAGCCTCTGTGAATATATGCGCGTCGAACGAGTCGACCGCCAAATGCAGACCGAGCCCGACCGGCTCAGGGTTCGAGGCCCAGCGGCGGGAGGGCGCCGCAGAACAGCTCATCCTCGTTGAAATATCCGAAAAAGGCGGGCTCGCCGGGTCCTGGCGCCGCGAGCAACACGGCCAGCGGCGCGGCGGCGTGGCCCGAGCGGCACATGCTGCGCCCGATGACGAAGTCTCGCAGCGCCCGCGCATCGGCGACGATACCGGCGTTGACCGAGCCCGGGCCGGCCTCGAAGCGGGCCTGCACCCGGCCCGCTCCCAGCCCCGCCACGGTCGCGGGCTCATCTGCGATCTGCCAGCGACCGCCGCTGCGTTCGTCGCTCGCCAGCGCGACGCCGATCCGCGCGAGCCGGCGGCGGGCCTCGACGATGTCGGCCGCGGCGAAGCGACGGCGCCTCGGGGTGCAGATATCCTCGAGCGCGGCGTGGACCTCGGACAGCGCGCCCAGGCGGTCGGCGAGCGTCGACCACGCCGGGCCCAGCATCGGGATCACGGCGCTCGCGGCCGCCTGTCCCAGTTGCTGCAGCTCGGCGACATAATCCCGACCGACCTGCGCCGCGCAGCCCGCAGGGATCGGCGGCCCGACCTCGGGTGAGAAGATCCTCGCCCCGCCGACGAGCACCACGCGTGGCGCCGCCGAGCAGGTCGCCCGGTCGATGCAGCCCGCGTGCGCCTGCACGTGCTCGCGGTAGGCCTGGATGCACTCGGAGTCCGCGGCGCCGGCGAGCCCGGCCTGCAGCGCCGGCAGGTGGGCTTGCAGCTGCGCGCGGTGACTCGCGGCCAGCCGCGCGTCCGACTGATCGAGGAACGGCGCGAGCTGGACCAGCGCCAGCTCCTGACCCTCCGCCAGCGCCTGCATCGCCGGTTCGCAGCTGCCGACGCTGACCGCCGGCAACGCCTGCCACGCGCTCGCCTCGACCGTCGCGTCGTCGACGACCAGCAGCGGTGTCTCCTGTCCTTCGGGCCAGGTCGCCTGCATGCCCGGCGCCGCGTAGCGCGGGCGGCCGCCGGGGCCGAGCGTGCGCCACGGGCTCTGCAGCCCCGCATCGAGCGCGAGCAACTTTCCCAGCTCACCCTGACGATGCGCCGCGACCCGCGTGCCCGGGCTCAGCGCAGCGACCAGCGCCGTCCCGCGCTGCTGCCACGCCGCGCCGGCCAGCCGCGGGCCGAGCTGCAGCGTGACCTCGGGGAAGCGAGCGAGCGCGGCGGCCAGCGCCAGGGTGTCGCCGGCGGTCGCCATGGGCGGGGTCCAGTCGAGGTCGAGCCGGGGAAACGCGAGCCCGGCCTCCGGCCCCGCGAGCCCTCCGCCTGACCCAGAGGACGCAGTCGACGCAGAGGACGCGGGCGAGCTCACGGACCCGGCCGATCCCGGCCGACCCCGGCTGCAGCCGACCGTGAAGGGCCCGGCGAGCACGCCGAGCGCGAGCGCAGCCGCGCCGAGGACTGCCCCCACCGGCATCCCTGACCGCCACGGTCCCCATGGAAGTGGTCGCAGTGGTCGCAGTGGTCGCGGCATGGCGCGGCCCACATCGTACGGCCTCGGGCGAAAAAACGCGACCGGCTCCGCTCCAGCCGGCGCCGCCGGCGTGCGCTGGCAAGGGCTACAAGACGTGTATACTGCCCCGATGTCGAGCAGCCCGAGATCGATCCCCACGCGGCGCCTCGCAGGTGTCGGGACGCTGGCTCTCCTCGCGGGCCTGTGCGCCGGGGATGCGCGGGCCGCCGGCGAGGACCTGCTGGTCGAGGTGCACTTCAAGCCGGTACCCAACGCACAGATCGCGATCTGGCTCGAGGACCAGGCCGGCAAGTGGGTGCAGGACGTCCTGGTCACGCAGGCCGTCGGCAAGCTCGGCATCGGCAACCGCCCCGGTCTGTGGAACTTCGTGTCGAGCTGGCGCGCGCCGTACGGCCCCCGGCCCTCCGTGCTGCCGATCTGGGCCCACCGCCGCGGCAAGACCTATCCCAAGCTCGTGTTCTTCGACGACGACGCCGCCGACGAGGAGTCGCTCGGCTGGCACGAGAACGCCAGCTCCGCGGAGACTTACTACTGTCGCCCGCTGACGCCCTCCGAGAACGACGTCATCTCGGTCG
This sequence comes from Nannocystis sp., assembly GCA_043752905.1. Lineage (GTDB taxonomy): Bacteria > Myxococcota_A > Polyangia > Nannocystales > Nannocystaceae > Nannocystis. The sequence continues at coordinate 5,079 of JAYUXQ010001289.1, forward strand.
ACACGATGACCTGTCCGTCGCCCGCGGTGTTCCAGACCGACAAGGGCGTGTTCGACCCCAAGGCGACCAGCCCCTATCCGCCGCGCAACGACCTCCTCGAGTTCGAGCCCGGCCAGGACTCGCCGGACGCGCCGAGCTTCGCCGGGCTCAACGACCTCGACGCCGTGACCGCCGCGACTCCGCCCGGCAACACGCCCGAGTACGTCACCACGATGATCCCCGGCGGTGCCGTCAACGGACCGCTGACCGCATGGATCGAGGTCTCGCTCGAGCACGACGAGAACCCCTCCTACGACTACGACCGCGAGAAGGACCACTACGTCGACCCGCGCCTCGACACTTACGGCGTCGAGTACCTCGGCCAGCCCTCGGTGGTCTACAAGCTGCCCTTCGACCCGCGCGACAAGGGCTTCACCGGCACCAGCGGCTGGGCCGGCTACGGCGACTGGAACGGCGCCACGGGCACGATCCACCCGCCCGACGCGACGATCTCCACCACCAAGGGCAGCGGCACCGATCGCCTGCAGCAGTACACCCTCAACGGCGAGACCTTCCGCTTCGGCGTCTACAGCTACGGGTCCACGGGCGGCGGCGACACCGGTGTCACGACCGACCCCGACACCGGCGACACGATGGACCCCGACACCGGTGGCACCGTCGACCCCGACACCGGCGCGAGTGGTGGCACCGGCGACGACGGCGGTGACAATGGCGGCGGCATCGGTGGCGACGGCGGCTGGGGTCACTGCGACCTGCACCCGCTCCCGCCGGTCACCGGCCTGACGCTCGAGGGCCTGAGCTTCGACAAGGTGCGCGTCACCTACACCCTCCCGCCGCAGACCGACCCCGACTTCATGCTCTACGACGTCCGCGTGCATTTGCTGCCCGGCGAGACGCCCTTGACCGAGGAGCGCCTCGCCTCCGCCCAGCTGCCGATGCCGCAGATCGTCGAGGCGGCCACGCCCGGCAAGCGCGGCCTCCTCGACGTCGAGCAGCTGTGGGGCAACTACACCTACCAGATCGGCGTCACGTATCAGGACAAGTGCGGCAACACCAGCGCCCTCGTGTCGACCGCGATCACCACCGACTCGCAAAAGTTCCAGCAAGTCGAGGGCTTCTGCTTCCTCGCCACCGCGGCCTACGGCGCCGCCTGGGTCAGCCAGGTCCAGGCCCTGCGGTGGTTCCGCGACGCCTACCTCAAGACCTCCCCCGTCGGCCGCGACCTGGTCCGCTTCTACTACACGTATAGCCCGCCGCTCGCCCGCGTCGTCCACCACCAGCCGGTCCTGCGCGGCATGGTCCGCGTCGTCGTCCAGCCGATCGCCGACATGGCCCGCCTGAGCACGCGAGGTTGAGACACCCGTGGCCGCGTCCATCGCCGCGACCCTGATCGTCGCCCTCACCGCCCCCACGAGCCCGCCCGGACGGCAGGCCCCGACGAGCG
>JAYUXQ010001290.1:0-6516 GCA_043752905.1 Nannocystis sp.
TCGCCCTCACGCCCGCACGCGCCCCCGACCTCGCCGAGCTGCGCCGCCTCGCCGTCACTGCCTGGCCCCCGCACGGCGACGACGAGACCGCCGCCCACCGGTGGCTGCTCGCCGCCATCCCCGCGCCCGCCGAGACATCCCCGGAGCCCGAGCATTCACGGCAGGTACACCAGCTGCATGACATAGTCGATGCTCGGTGATGCATCACAGAGGCCGGTGAGGTGCGACTGGAAGTTGCGCACCGAGTAAAACGCGTCGAACGATCCAACCGCACCCATACTGTCCTCGGGGATCGTCTGGGTCTCGTTGAGCGCGGTGAACACGAGGTCGAGCCGCTGGGGCACGTTGCAGCAGCCATCGCAGTCGCACTCCTCGACGACCTTCTGCGCGACCTCGATCTTCGCCTTGACCGCGTCGAGCGGGCCGAGCAGGCTGCCGGCCACCCAGAACGGCTGATCGGGCGCCTGCGTGTCGAATATCGCCGCGCCGACCAGCTCGCAGCCCATCTTGCTCAGCTGCCGCTGGACGACGATCCGCGGGCACATCGGCATCCACTCCGGGAGCATCTCCGGCACGTCGATCGTGAAGCTCCACGGGTCCGCCACCAGGCAATTCGCGCCGCACGGGCACGCATCGAGCTGGTAGGTCGGGCCCCCGTCCGGCCCGTCGAGCCGGCCCTCGAACGTCAGCGTGCCGCACGGGGGCGGCGGATTATCGAGGTGCACCAGCGTCGCGTCGACCTCGGGCCCCGCGAAGCCGCAGCCCATCACGCCCCCCGTCGTCGTCTCGCCGGTCGTCTCGCCGGTGCTCGTGTCCCCCGTCGTCTCGCCGCCCGTCGTCTCACCGCCCGTCGTCCCGCCGCCCGTAGTCGCGCCGCCCGTCGTCCCGCCGCCAGTCGTCGCCGTGCCGGGCTCCCCGCTGCTCCCCGCGGTCACCTCCGTGGTCGACCCGGACGTCGTCGCGCTCGTCCCCTCGGTGGCGCTCGCGGTGCCTGTATCGCTTGTGGTCGTCGGCGAGCTCGTCGGCGAGCCGGTCGTCGCGCCTGTCGGCTCCGCGGTCGTACCACTGCTCGTGCCGGTATCGGTGGCAGTGGCCACCTCGCCGCCGCCGTTACAGCCGGAGATCAGGAGGCCAGGGATGAGCATGAAGCCAAGTCTGCGCATCCCGGCAATGTAGCCGAGAGCCCGCCCCGGCGCTCACTCGGCGGCTCGCGGCGCCTGTGCAGCCGCGTAGATGGACTCCCGCATCGCGTGCAGGAAGCCCCGCGGCACCAGGCCCTGTCCGTTCTGATACGGCGAGAACTTGAGCGCGCGAGTATCCACGTTCAGCGGCCCGCGCAGGCGCACCTCGCACAGCGGCTGCCACGATCCACGCATACCACCGAGGCGCCGCAGCTCGAGGCGAAGGCGGGCGTGTCCGGCCTCCATCGCCGAGCGCAGCCGGGCCCCCCGCTGCGCCCCGGCCGGCGCTACGATCGGTAATGGCACCAGGCGCAGCTCGAGCCGTCCGAGCTCCGCGTCCTCCATCCGCCCGATCGTGTAATAGACGTTTTGCAGATAGTCGTGATGTGCGGTCGTCAGCATCGCCAGCGGCACCGCCCACGGCGCCCTCGCGGTCGCGAACAAAATATCCTGGTCCTGCGGATCGACCTCGGGCGTCAGCGTGCGCGGGCCGCGAAGGCGCATCGCGCAGCCGAGCATCTCCGGCAGGTCGGCGCGCCGCCACAGCGAGCCCGACATGCGGACCACCGCCCCGCCCGCGAGCCGGTGCGCCAGCGCGACCAGCACGGGGTCCTCGGCGGCCGCCACCACCTCGGCCGCGCACACGGTGCCGCGCGGGTGCAGTGCCCGACCGCCCCGCGCCTTTGCCATCACCGCCGCCACCGGGGCCAGCGCCGCCCCGACCACCCGCCCGAGCGCCTCGCCCACCGTCTGGACCGTCATCACCGCGTTCGCCATGGCCCAGTCCTTGGTCCAGGACCCGCCGCCACGCAACCCCCGCGATCATCTCGACGAGCTTGGCAGCCGCGCTGCACGGCGGCCCCCCGTGCGCCTGCGGTCGTTTCACCTCGAGACTTCACCCCCGCGCGAAGCGCAGCCCATACACCGCGACCCCGAACGCCACGCTGACGTTGAGCGACCCCTTGCTGCCGAGCATCGGTAATCGTAGCACTTTCTCGCAGCACGCGAGGATGCGCGGATCGACCCCGGACACCTCGTGCCCGAGCACGAGGACGATCGGTGCACCTGTCCTCTCGGACATGCTCACACCATAAAAATCCTCGGCGTCGGGTCCGCCCTCGAGCGCCCACAGGCGATTGCCCGCGCTCTGCAACGCCGCCGCCGCCGCCGCGCCGTCGCGGTGCAGCGTCCACGGCACCGTCACCTCCGCGCCGAGCGAAGTCTTGGCCATCTGCGGGTGCGCGGGCGTCGGCGTGAAGCCGCCGAGGTGCATGTGCTCCAGACCGGCACCGTCGGCCGTGCGGAACATCGAACCGACGTTGCGCAGGCTGCGGACGTTGTCGAGCAGCGCCGAGACCGCGGGCCCGCAGGCCTGCCCCTGCGCCGGACCCACCGCCGCCGCCGGCACGCGCGCGTCGAGCGAGTCGTAGCCGAGGTCGACCGCCGTGTCGGCGCCGCAGTGCGGACACCGATCACCGAGCGTGGAGTCGGCCGCGACCGGGAAGCGCAGGCGGCAGTCGGCGCGGGTGCATTGCCGGGTGACAAACTTGGACACGGTGCCGCGAGGGTTAGCACTTCCTGCTATCGTCGGGGCGTGGGCTATCGCGACGACCACGACGCCATCGTCCTGCAACTCGCCGAGCTCGAGCGGGACAACGCGCGCCTGCGCGACGCCCTCGACGCCGCCGAGGGCCGCGCGCGCGAGGTCCAGGAGCAGCGCCACGAGCAGCGCCGCAGCGCCCGGAAGGCCTGCGTCATGTGTGGCGGCACCCTGCTGCCGGTCGCCATCTTCGCCGGCCACGACACCCGCCAGCCGTTGCCGCTGAGCATGAGCACCCTGCGCTTCACCTCCCCCGACGGCGGCTTCACCCACGCCGCCCCGGTGCATTCCCTGGCCTGCTCGAGCTGCGGCTTCATCCACAACTTCATCGACATCCGCCCGACCCTCCCGCTGCGCTGACCCTCACTCGCGCGGACCCTCACTCGCGCGGACCGACAATGACTGAACATCCACGCAGAGAGCACCTCGGTCCCGCGCGGGCGTACCCTTCACACGGAAGGCACGAGGCGCGCCACGAACGCGAACGACCTCCCGGGGCGAACACGACAGCCCGGCCACCGCCCTCCCACCCCGGCGTCGATCTGATAGACAATGACCTACCCCATGGATGAGGTTTCAATGTTGCTGCGCTCGGCTCCGATGGTCTTGATCATGATCGCCTCCCTGGGACTGTCGGGCTCCGCGTCGGCCAGGCCAGCGAGGGCACAGGCCCCGGCGAGCGGCGCCGCGGAGGTCAAGCCGATCCGGCGGTTCACACCGGAGCGCAACATGGTCGAGCTGGGCGTCTTCGGCGGCGTGATGGTGTTCAACAGGTCTCACGACCTGTACGCCCCGGCGACCACGCCGGGCGAGCCGATCCGGCGGCCGACCGCCGACCTCGGGGTCCGCGCGGCGTTTTTCCCCCTGCGCTTCCTCGGGGTCGAGGCCGAATTCGCGGCGCTGCCGGCCAAGTACGCCGCCGCCGCGAGCGGCCCCGGCGGCCCCGGCTTCATCTACGGCCTGCGCGGCCACGCGATCCTGCAACTGCCGATCTACCGCGTCGTGCCGTTTGTGCTCGGCGGCTACGGACTCATGGGCGTGTCGTCGGCCTCGACGGTCGCCGGCAAGGACATGGACCCGGTCGGCCACCTCGGCGGCGGCATCAAGTACTACCTCAACCGCTGGGTCGCGCTGCGGGCCGACGCGCGCGGGTACATCGGCGCGCAGGCCAAGCAGTGGCCCGGCACCGCCGGCCACTTCGAGACCCTGCTCGGGGTCAGCGTCACGCTCAACCGCGGCAAGCCCAGGCCCGCGACCGACCCCGACCCCGACCGCGACGGCTTTCGCGCCGACGACCGCTGCCCGACCGAGCCCGGCGTCGCCCCCGACGGCTGCCCCGCGCGCGACGCCGACGGCGACGGCTTCATGGACCCGGCCGACAGGTGCCCCCAGCAGCCCGGCGTCGCCCCCGACGGCTGCCCTGCGCAGGACACCGACGGCGACGGCTTCACCGACGACGTCGACGCCTGCCCCGACGTCGCCGGCGTCGCGCCCGACGGCTGCCCGCCGCCCGACACCGACGGCGACGGGATCCCCGACAAGGACGACAAGTGCGTCCAGGAGCCGGAGACGCGCAACGGCTACGAGGACACCGACGGCTGCCCCGACGAGGTGCCCAAGTCGGTGACGCAGTACACGGGCGTCATCCAGGGGATCTACTTCGATTTTAATCGAGACACGATCCGCAAGAACTCGGCGCCCACGCTCGACGCGGCGGCGAAGATCTTCCAGGAGTTCCCTGACCTGCGGGTCGAGATCACCGGGCACGCCGACGGCATCGGATCGCGCGAGTACAACGTCCAGCTCTCGGAGCGCCGCGCGGAGGCGGTCAAGCGCTACCTCGTCGACAAGGGGGTCGCGGCCGACCGGATCGAGACGCGCGGCGCCGGAACCGACGCGCCGATCGACGACAACCAGTCGGAGGCCGGCCGCGCCAAGAACCGCCGCATCGAGTTCAAGATCCTCATCAAGTGACTCGATTTCGCGCCCCCGTCGTCCGCGCGGCGTGGGTCCCCTGGAGATGAACATGACTTATCCGCTCCCCTGGCCATCGCTACGCGGCACGTTGCCGCTGCTCCTGCTCCTCCCCGTCGTCGCATGCAAGAGCGACGACCTCGCCGCCGCGACGACCTCCGGCACGGAGACGACGGCGGAGACCACCCTCGCGTCGTCGACCACCGACCCGACGACGAGCGGAGGCATGACCGACACCAGCTCCGGTACCACGATCGACGAAACCACCGTCGACCCGACGACCGGCACGCTCCCCTCGACCACCGATCTATCGGCGACCGACACCTCGGCGACCGACACCTCGACCACCGACACCTCGACCACCGACGCCTCGACCACCGACGGGAGCTCGAGCACCGGGGACCCGCCGCCGGTCTGTACCGACGGCATGCTCGACCCCGGCGAGGCCTGCGACGACGGCAACCAGGTCGACGGCGACGCGTGCACCAACAGCTGCTCGCTGCCGGTCTGCGGCGACGGCATTCTCCACGAGGGCGTCGAGGCCTGCGACGACGGCAACGCCAGCGACACCGACGCCTGCCTGCCGACCTGCGTCGCCGCGGCGTGCGGTGACGGCGTCGTCCAGGCCGGCGTCGAGGGCTGCGACGACGGCAACCAGGTCGACGACGACGGCTGCACCAACGCCTGCACGCTCCCGGCCTGCGGCGACGGCCTGGTGCAGATGGGCGAGCAGTGCGACGACGCCAACGCCGTCGACACCGATGGCTGCCTCGGCGTGTGTACCACGGCGACCTGCGGCGACGGCTTCATCCACGCCGGCTTCGAGGTCTGCGACGACGCCGGCGACTCGCCGACCTGCGACGGAGATTGTACCACCGCGGCTTGCGGCGACGGTCACGTCAACGCCCAGGCCGACGAGGCATGCGACGATTCGGGCGAGACCGCCACCTGCGACGACGACTGCACCGACCCGCAGTGCGGCGACGGTCACGTCAATCAGGCGTTCGGCGAGGTCTGCGACGATACCGGCGAGTCGGCGACCTGCGACGACAACTGCACGCCGGCGGTCTGCGGCGACGGCGACACCAACGCCACGGCCGGCGAGCAGTGCGACACGGCCGGCGTATCCGCGACCTGCGACGGCGACTGCACGACGGCGACCTGCGGCGACGGCCAGCTCAACATGCTCGCCGGCGAGCAGTGCGACGACGGGAACACCGCCGAGGGTGACGGCTGCTCGTCGCAGTGCAAGCTGCATAAAGTCGTGTTCGGATCGAGCCTCGCGTTCAACGGCAACCTCGGCGGCCTCGACGGCGCCGACGCCCAATGTCAGCAGCTGGCGGTCGCAGTCGGGCTCAAGGGCATCTTCCGCGCGTGGCTCAGCGACAGCACCGGCTCGCCGTCGACGCGCTTCACCAAGTCGGCGATCCCCTACGTGCGGCGCGACGGCGTCGTGATCGCGAACAACTGGGCCGACCTCACCGACGGCTTCCTCGCCGCGCCGATCAACCTCTCCGAGACCAAGGCCATCCCGGGCTCCGACGCCAACGCCTGCCAGGGCCTCAAGGGCCTCGCCCTCACCGACACCGCCACCGACGGCACCCTGTTCAACGCCATGGGCACGTGCCTCGACTGGACCAGCGCCGCCGCCAACCAGCCGACCGGCGGCGGCCACTTCTCGTCCGCGAACGGCAATTGGTCGACCTACTTCTGCATCTATACGTGTAACTGGAAAAAGGCGATCTACTGTTTCCAGCAGTG
>JAYUXQ010001291.1:0-2611 GCA_043752905.1 Nannocystis sp.
CAGGTAGCCCTGCGTCGTCTGAAGGTGCGCGTGCCGGGCCACCGCCTGGATCACGTACACGCTCGCGCCGAGGTTGGCGAGGCGCGTCAGCGACGTGTGTCGCAGCAGGTGCGGCCCGCTGCGCTTGAGTCCGGCGTCCTGCTGGATCTGATGCAGCAGGTACCGGATCGACTCGGGCGAGTGGGGTGCCCACTCGTGCCCGGTGTGGCCCGGGCGGCGGTACACCACCAGCGGGCCGAGCGTGTGCTCGCGGCGCAGCCCGGTCAGCGCGATGTACTGGGCCGCCGACTGACGTCACGGCGCAGAGGGTCCGAGCGGCGCCAGCCAGAGCTTGCGGTCGCGGGATCCATGGATCAGCACCCCACCGAGTCCGGGAGTCCAGGTCGTATCGCTCCCATCGAATGGGCCGGCAAATGCTTGCAGGTCGGCGCGCACGCGGGTGCGCCCGGGGGCGAACTTCGACCAGTCGACGGGGCCCTGTTCGATACTCTTGCCGGTGTCGCGGGTGAACAGCACGTCGCCGCCGGGGAGGCGGGTGTACACTCGCCAGCCCGGGCCCGGGGCCGCGACGCTGCGGCCGTCGGTGAACAGCACGCGGTGGCCGAGCAGCTTGCGATCGTCGTCGTCCGCGTGCACGTCGACCAGCAGCGCGTCGGCGGCGACCCAGGTCGCGGCGAACCATAGCTCGCCGGCCGTGCGCGTGAAGCTGGCGAGCTTCGCTCCGGTGCGCACGTCGTGGAGCGTGAAACCTGGCTTGCGCCCGCCCTGCACGGTCATGGCCGCGTCGCCCAGCGGATCGCGGAGCACATCGTCCAGGGTCCCCGCGATCTCGCCGCTGCTGCCGTCCTGCGGCGCGAACCACCGCCGCAGCCGCGGCCAGGCCCCGAGCTTGCCGCCGCTGCCAAAGCTGCGCGTGCGTCCCCCGGGTCCCGGCTCGCACTGCCCGCTCCACCCGCCGATGAGGCGCCCATCGCTGGTCCATGCGTAGCTCGGCAGCTCGCCCTCATCCGCCAGGATCCCGACGCCGACACAGCGCGGCTGGCTGCCGTCGGCACGCGAGACAACGATCGCCACCAGGTCCTCCTCGCCCGGCTTCGGAGCGACCGGTGGCGTGAAGGTGTGGGCGAGCGCGACCCACTCGCCGTTCATGCTGACCCGCAGCCCGCTGGCGCTGGCCCCCGGGTCCGCGAGCTGCCAGCCGGCCTGCGCCGGGGTCCAGGCCTGCGACCACGGCGTGGTCTTGCCGGTCGCGGGATCGAAGCGATGAAAGCCCTCGATCTTCGTGGTGTAGTCGTGCTCGATCAGCAGCATGCCGTCCGCGAGCGCGGCGAAGGCCGCGAGGTGCTCGTCCAGCAGGCGCGGCGCGGTCGCGGGGCTGTCCGACGGGACAGGCGCCGCTGGCGGTGCCGGCACGGCCGGGCTCGTCGCAACCACGGGACCCGCCGTGGCCGGGGTCGCCGGCGCAGAGACCGGCTCCGGCGAGCAGGCGCACAGCCACAGCCACAGCCACGCGAGACGGCGCATCCTCGATTGGTAAGGGACAGGCCGGCGACTGTCTAACAATTTCTGCGGTTAGCTATGGTCCACGGATGTGGGCCGAGTGGTTCACCGTCTGGCTCGTCGGCCACCCGCGTCTCGACCCGCCTTCGCCTGCAGCAGCACGCCGCCCAGCGCGTCGTCGCCTACACCCAGCTCACCGCCAAGACCGACCCCGCGCTCGTCATGCTCGACCATGATCACCCCCGAAGCCCGAGAACTGCTCATCCGAGCCACCCGCGGCATCCCCAGGCTCATCAGCCACATCCTCCGCATCTCCCTCATCCTCGCCGACGAGCGCGGCCAGAGCTCGATCGACCCGGCCATCGTCCACACCGCGACCATCCTCCTCCACCTCGAGGCGGCCAAGCCCGTCGTCATGCCCCTGCCCAAACCCCGCTTGGATCGCGACCCGAGATCACGTGGATAAGGTGACCCGGCACACCCGGCCGCGGTGGGCCGGTCATGGAAGCGCGCCAGACAGCATTCATGTATAGAGAAGGCACACCCTCAGGCGTCGCATGCGCAGGCGTGGACAGGCGGCGGCGCCTTCCTCTCTTGAGCGGAGTCGGATATCCTGTGAACGGGCATTACGTCCGTGGCCCCCTTCGATTGGAACCCCCATGGCGTCCGTCCGGATGACAACTGCGAGATCCGAGGCATCAGACGTGGACACCATCGCCCACGAGCTCGTGGAGGGACTGGGAGGGCCGCCAAAGTTTGCGCTGCTGTTCGTCCCGAGTTCCCGGGACCAGGTCGCGATCCATCGCGCCGTGCGGGCGCGCTTGCCCGTCGAGACGCGCCTGCTCGGGGCCTCGTGCGCCGCGGGGCTCGACAACGGCGGGCTGCACGGCGGCATCACGCTGGCTGGCCTCCACGGCGACTTCGAGGTCGGGCTCGGGCTCGGGCTCGGGCTGTCGCGCGACGCCGTGGAGGCCGGTACCGTCGCCATGGCGCGCGCTTGCGCCGAGCTCGGCACGACCCCGGCGGCCCTCGACACGACGCGCTGCTTCGGGATCGCGCTGGACGACGCCTCTCGGGACAAAAAGGAAGAGTTCCTGATCGGCATGCTCGC
>JAYUXQ010001292.1:0-15820 GCA_043752905.1 Nannocystis sp.
GGCGATCCCCGGCGAGGAGTGGTACGCGGAGGAGGTCCAGACGGTGGCGATCAAGGGCGCGCCGATGACGATCGTCAACAATACGTCGGCGATCACCAAGAAGCTGACGGAGTGGAACCTCGCGCACGGCTGGCCGTACGTGCCCGGCGACAGCGAGGGCACCCCGACCACCAGCGACACCGATGGCGGCACGGAAGGCACGGAAGGCACCGGCGGCAGCGAGAGCACCGCGGGGGGCGCGGGCGACGACGAGGGCTGCGGCTGCCGCAGCGAGGAGCAGGGCGGCCAGCAGGGCGCGCTGTGGCTCGGCCTCGCGGCGCTCGGGCTGCTCGGCGTTCGGCGCCGGCGGTAGCGCCTGACCCTCGGGACATGTCCCGCGGGACATGTCCCTCGGAACATGTGAAGAAGGCCCGGTGAGCTGCGCTCGCCGGGCCTTCGTTCATGCGTCACTGTCTTGATCACATGTTGGCGACGCGATGCACGACCCACCACAGGTTGGCGGCGTGCTGGTCGGGGAGCTCGCGACGGACGGAGCGCAGGCCGTTGCACAGGGTCTCGATGCCGCGCTCGAGGGCGACGGCCTTGCGCGCCTCCACCTGCACGGCGTAGCCGATCGGCTGCCACGAGGTGCCCCAGGGGATCTGCCAGCACATCAGGCGCTCGCCGGGCTTGACCAGGCTCGAGGCGTTGCGGTCGAGCGCGGTGATCGGCTCGTCGCGTAACAGGTCCCGTCCGCGCATGCGATGCTTGCCGGGGTGCACGTCCTCGATGCTCATGACGACGAGTCGCGCCTGCATGCAGGCCTCGAGCGCGGCCTTTTGCCGGGCCTCGAGCGGCAGGCCCGACTCGGCGAACAGGTCGATGACGCGGATCCCCTTGGGGTCGCGGTAGGTGTAGAGAAAGAAGCTGTAGAACGCGGTGCGGATCCCCGCGTTCTCGCGCTCCTCCGGCGTGGCGGCCCCGAAGAAGCCCTTGGCGACGAGGTTGACCAGCGGGCCGAGCCTGCGGTTGGCGAACGCGGCGAGCATGGTCTCGACGCGCTCGAAGTCGGCGCGCTCGTAGCGGCCGAACTTCGGCTTGACCACCTGACCCCCGGCCTCGCGGCGGGGCGAGACCTTGACCACCGGCCTCGCGGTCGCCAGCAGGCGCTCCTCCTCGGTCGAGATCGGTCCGGTGCCCCGTCGCTTGCGGCGTGAGGCCGCCTTCTCATCGTTGGTTGCTTCGGTCATTGATCGATACCTGTCTGGGCTCGTGGGCGCGGGCCGCGGGCTTCGGCTTCGGTGAGGCACGCGGGGCGAGGCGTCGTGCACCCGAAACTCAGGTGCGCACCACCGAGCGACGGGATCACAGCTTGCACACGCGGTCCTCGCAGCGCGTGCAGTCGTCGTTACTCGTGCAGTCGGCGCAGGTCCCATCGGTGCGCGTGCGGGGCACGATGATCGAGGGGCTGATGCCGGGGGCGAGCTGCATGGGGGCCGCCTTGTTCGAGAAGCAGGGGGCGGCGGCCATCGGGTCATCGGCGGCGGCCCAGGTCTCGACCTTGATGGCGTAGGCGCGCTGGCCCGCGGTCCCGCTCCACGGGATCTCGGTGGTGTTGCGGACGCGATCGAAGTCGGTGCAGGTGGCCTCGAGCGGGAAGGTGGCGTCCTCGTCCATGTCGGCGTCGGCGAGCATGACGGACATGACCTCGACGCCGTTCTCGTCGAGCAGGGTGACGATGGTGGCGCCGAGGACGAGCTTGCCGAAGTCGAGGCCGGTGACGTCGCAGGGGCGGTCGAGGGGGGTGTCCTCGTAGGGCTGGTACTCGACGGAGAAGCGCAGGGCCTCGTTGAAGGGGGCGAGGAAGGTCTCGATGCCGAGGTCGACGGCGATCGGGACGAAGCCGAAGCCGAGCGCGCCGATCTCGAATTCGGAGCCGGCGCCGACGATCTGCTGGGTGACCGGGACGTCGCCGGGGCCGAGGCCCTCGACCGCCCAGCTGTGCTTGCCGGGCGGCAGGAACGCGCTAAACGACTGTAGTACCGTCGTGCATGGGATCTGCTGGGCAGCGGCGACGTCGCCGTCGAGGATCACGCGCAGGCTGGTGAGGCCGAGGCCGGAGCAGGTCGCGCTCGGGTTGTCGCCGAGCAGCGTGGCCTGAAAGGTGAAGAGGGTCGCGCTGTTGTCGAGGTCCTCGCGGGGCTCGCCCTGGCGACACGCGAGGTCGCCGTCGTCGATGCCGCCGTCGCGGTCGTTGTCGATGCCGTCGTCGCACTCGTCGATGCCGACCAGGCGAAACATGTTCGCCAGCTGGCCCTCGCCGGACTCGTTCACGGTGAGGGTCCGCCTGTCACGGCCGAGGGGCTCGGCGTCGGCGCCCTTGCGGGTCAGGCCGCGCCGGGTCAGGCCGACGATCGTGACGTCGTACTCGCCGGCGCCGACCTGCGGGCCGTTGACCGTGCCCTCGGGGGTGTTGAAGGCCTTCGGGAAGCACGGAAACTCGCGGCTGTCGACCTCGCTGCGGTCGGCGCGGTCGACCGTCGTGACGCGGACGTGGCTGATGCCGAGCTCGCTGCACTGGCGCACCGACAGCAGGGTCGCCTCGGCGTCGGCGGCGTCGCGGCCGACCTGCCAGCGCAACACGAAGCTCGGGTCCTCGGCGCAGGCCGTAGCGAGCAGCAGCCCGAACGCGGCAAAGGGGAGGCGAGGGCGCGGCATCCGTGCGTGTCTAGCCGGCGCCGCGAGCCTTGGCAAGACGCAGCGCGCGAGCTTTCACGGCGCGCAGGTCGGGTCGGGCGTGCAACATGTGTCGAGGTCGAGGCGGGTCCGGCCGGCGCTGGTGCTGGCGCGGATGTCGTCGAGGCCGAGGACGAACAGGTAGACCTGCAGGTCGGTGACGAGGCCGGGCTCGACGGTGCGGCTGCGCGGGCCGGGGGCGAGGACGCAGGGGGGGTTTAGGGTGCAGCCACAGGCGCCGCTCTCGGGGGTGGCGACGAGGTCGACATGGAAGTCGTAGGGGTCGTCGGGGCGGGCCTGGACGGTGGCGAAGCCGCGGGCGGCGCTGCAATCGAAGCGCAGGCGGTCGAGCTGGCAGGTCGGGTCGTCGCAGCCGCCGGCGCAGCCGGGCTCGCACAGGCGCAGCTGGACCTGCAGGCCGTACGCGACCGGCGAACCGGGCCCGGCGAGCACGCCGGTGAAGTCGCAGGTGCTGCCGAGCTGGCCGGAGGGGAACACCTGGGCGCCGCCGCGATCGACGATCGTCCAGTTGATCTCGACCTCACCCTTGTCGTCCACGCAAGCGCCGGCCAGGGCCGTCAGTACGGCCATAACGGCCGAGATGGCCGAGATGGCCGGGACAGCCGAGATGGCCGGGACGGCCGGGACGGCCGAGACGGCCGAGACGGCCGCGACGCCCCGGCGGGTGAAAGCGAGCGCGCAGGCAGGGACGGGCACGGCCGCGAGAATAGCAAACCCCGCGCGGCCGGTAGGGCCCGACGCGAACGCCGCGGACGCCCCCGAGACGGGCCTGTGCGGTTTGACGGGGGGCCCGGGGGCCGTGTAGCCTGCCGGCGTGTTGCTGCTCTCCTTCGTGCCCCTGCTCGCCGAGATCGACGTCCTGCACCTGATGTTCGGCGGTTCAGGCGCCGTCGTCGTCGTCGCATATATCCTGACGGCGTCGTCGCTGCTGTCCCTCTTCGTCATCTTCTACAAGCTGGTGGCGATCAGTCAGGCGCAGTCGCAGTCGGTGACGTTCCTCGACCGGTTCTGGGAGAGCAAGCGGCTCGACGAGATCTTTCGTCAGGCCGAGGCGCTCAAGTACAGCCCGCTCGCGGCGATGTTCCGGGCCGGCTACATCGAGCTGTCCAAGGTGAAGAAGGGCCAACAGGGCGAGACCGGGGCCATGCACGAGAAGATGGACGGCATGGAGAACATCGAGCGCGCGCTGGCCCGCGCCAAGGTCAGCGAGACGACCAAGCTCGAGAACCTGCTGCCGTTTTTGGCGACGGTCGGCTCCGCGGCGCCCTTCGTCGGGCTGTTCGGCACGGTGTGGGGCATCATGGAGGCCTTCACGAAGATCGCCGAGGAGGGCAAGGCGGACCTGGCGACGGTCGCCGGCCCGATCGGCGAGGCGCTGATCGCCACGGCGATCGCCCTCGCGGCGGCCATCCCCGCGATCGTCGCCTACAACTACTTCAATCGTCGCGTGAAGGTCCTCGGCTCCGAGATGACGACCTTCGGCAGCGACTACCTCAACATCCTCAAGCGGCACTTCTTCTAAGATGTCGGGCCTCCTCGAAGACGGCTTCCACAGCGAAGGCCCGGTCGCTGGCATCAACGTCACGCCGCTGGTCGACGTGATGCTGTGCCTGCTCGTCATCTTCATGGTGTCGACGCCGCTGATGGCGCCGGAGGCCCCGATGACGATCGCCATCCCCAAGGCGGTCGGCAGCCCGGTCGCGGAGGAGACGTTCTTGCTGTCGACGATCTCGATCGACGCGAAGGGCGGCGTGTTCCTCGGGACCGTGGGTCTGTCGAGCGACCCGACGACGCTCGGGAACGAGCTGAGCAGCAACGCCAAGCTCAAGGAGGCTGGCATGGCCTTCATTCAGGGCGACGAGAACATCCCCTTCGACCGCATCGTCGACGTGCTGGTCGCGCTGCGCACCGCGGGCGTCTCCAAGGTCGGTTTTCTCACCGACCCACGGGGCGAGCGCAAGCCGGCTTCTTGAGTTCGTGTGAACCTGTGAGCCTGTAAGCCAGGACCGGCCCGCCGACGTTTCGGCCCGGAGGAGCGCCACCATGTCCGAGCAGATCAAGGTCCGAACCACTCCCGCGCTGTTGTCGCCGTTCGTGTCGATCGGCCGCGAGTTCGGCGACATGTTCCGCAACCCGGTCGCGATGATCGGCGGCGTCGTCGGCTCGACCACGTTCATGGGCGGCATGGTCGCGTTCATGCTGTTCGGGCCGACGATCGTCAGCGCGGACATCCCGGAGGAGGACGACGAGCTCGACATGGAGTTCATGCCCGGCGAGCTGATGCGCAAGGGCCCGCAGATGAACCCGGAGGACATCCCGGAGAAGATCATCGTCGAGGAGCTGGTCGCCGCGGAGGCCAAGGCCGAGGCCAAGGTCACCACCGACGAGAAGGCCCAGCCCGACCCGGAGAAGAAGAAGAACGACAAGCCCAAGGAGGACATCAAGGCGACCGAGAAGCCGGACCCCAACAAGAAGGGCGCCAAGGAGGGGACCAAGAACCAGGACAAGAACACGCCCTACGACGACCTGCCGACGGTCAAGGAGCTGCCTGGCAACCCCTTCGGCGACCCGAACGGCTGGTCCGACATGGCGAAGGATGGCGACCCCTGGGCGACCGCGGTGATGGGCGCGCTCAACGGCATGAAGGTCGGCGCGTACGCGGGTCAGGGCACGCAGGCGGCGTATCAGTTCCAGCTGGTGATCTGCGCCGATGGCCGGGTCGAGGACGTGCGGACCAAGAAGGCCTCGGGCGACCCCAAGCTCGACGGCGCGATCACCAACGCGCTCGAGTCGCTCAAGCTGCCCAAGGCCCCGGCGGACATCGCCAAGCAGCTGGCGGGCGGCTGCAAGAAGATCCCTTACGTGTTCACGTGGAGTGGCTCAGGCCAAAAGGGCAAGGTCAAGTGAGCTGCGCGGACCGGCCGGGCCGGTCCTCCTTCTTTTCCCTCGCATGGAGATCGCTCGGGGTCCGCTGCTGAAGGTGATCCGGCGATCCTGGTCTGCGTCCCCCACGAACGCCGCCGGGCCCGTTCGAGCCCGCGGGGGCCCCGCACGGCCCGGAAGCGCGTGGCTCCGGGCCCTGCGGCTCGCCAGCGATCGGCCGTGGTGGGCGTTCTGACGGCCCGCAGCGGCAGTTTTGCCGGCGGTGAGGCGCCCCGGGGCCACCGATCGGGCCAAAGCGGGCCAACTTTGGCGGCGCGAGGGGGTTCCTTTGCCCACGGGGCACATGTATGGTTCTACCCGCTCACGCTCAGAGGTCTTTGTCGCCATGAAGCGCACGCTGTTCGGAACATCCCTTCTCGCCACCCTTCTCCTCACCGGTTCGTTCTACGCCGGTCAAGACCCTGCGATCGCCAACGCGGCTGCCCCGGACAGCAACGTGGAGCTCGGTGGGACCGGCTTTCGTCTGCTGCGCCTCGCGGTGCCCGCGGACGGCCGCATCGGTGACATCCTCCGCAAGAACGCCACGATCTCGGGCGGCTTCGAGGTGATGGACCGGCGCTCGATCCCGGCCGCGCTGATCAAGGCCACCAACTTCGACAAGAAGGGCTGGCAGGACATCGGCTCCGAGTCCGTCATCTTGGCCGACGAGATCAGCGGGCAGTTCAAGTTTCGCCTGTACGACCTCGGCTCGGGCGACAAGCCGGTGCTGTCGCGCGGCTACCCGTCGACCGACCCGCTCAAGGCGGCCAACCGCTTCATGAACGACGTCATCGAGCACTACACGAAGACGCCCGGCGTGTTCGGCTCGCGCATCGCGTTCGTCCGCACCAACCGCAACCCGACCGTCACCAAGAACGTGTACTCGGTCGAGATGAACGGCGAGGCCCCGAGCGCGGTCACCAACAACCGCTCGCTCAACGTGCTCCCGTCGATCGGCCCGGGCGGCCAGGTGCTGTTCACCAGCTACGCCAAGCGTAACCCCGACCTGTGGATGAGCGGCGGCGGCTCGCTGTCCCGCGTCTCGACCCAGCCGGGCCTCAACCTCGGCGGCGTGATGTCCCCCGACGGCTCGACGATCGCCCTGACGCTGTCCAAGGACGGCAACTCGGAGATCTACACGATCGACACGAGCGGCGGCATCAAGGCGCGCCTGACCAACAACGCGGCCATCGACGGCTCGCCGACCTGGTCCCCCGGCAGCAACCAGCTGGCGTTCGTGTCGAGCCGCTCCGGTGGCCCCCAGGTGTTCCGCATGGGCTCCAACGGCTCCGGTGCGACCCGCGTCAGCAAGCAGGGCAACTACAACCAGACGCCCGACTGGAACCCCGGCGCTGGCGCCCGCGCCAACATGGTCGCCTACGCCGGTCGCGACAACAGCAACCGCTACGACATCTTCGCGGTCGACGTCGGCAGCGGCAAGCTGACCCGCCTGACCCAAAACCCGGGCCGCAACCTCGACCCGAGCTGGTCCCCGGACGGCCGCATGGTCGCGTTCCAGTCGACCGTCGGCGGCATCGTCGTCGCCAACGAGCAGGGCAATAACCAACAGCAGATCGCCAAGGCCGGCACCACGCCGGACTGGGGCCCGCGCGCGAACTGACCTCACGCCCCCTCCGGGGGCTGGGTCGCGGCTGCGCCACGATTAGGGGCGGAGCCCCCTTCCGCGAAGTGGCGGGATAGTGGTTCACGGCTCCAGGTCGGAACCTCCTCTCCCCGCGGTCAAAACAAAAGATCCGTAATGTGTCCCGGAGGTCTGGCCTTCGGGACACATCGCGTTTTAGGGTGGGGCATGCGGGCCGTCATCGACATCGGGACCAACAGCGTGTTGTTGCTGCTGGCGCGGCGGGGGCCGGACGGGGCGCTCGAGGTGCTGCGCGACCAGAGCACGATCACGCGGCTCGGGCAGGGCGCCGCGGCGTCGGGGATGCTCGCGCCCTCGGCGATCGCTCGCACGGTCGACTGTCTCGCTGAATATCGCGCGACGGCCGAGGCGGCCGGGGCCGAGCGCATCATCGCGGTCGCGACCGAGGGCGTGCGCATGGCCAGGAATCAGCGCGACTTCCTCGAGCCCGCCGCGGAGGCCCTCGGGGTCGCGGTGCGGCTGCTCAGCGGCGCGGAGGAGGCGGAGCTCAGCTACCTCTCGGTCGCGCGCGAGACCCCCGGGGGAGGGGCGCTGCGCGTGCTCGACATCGGCGGTGGCTCGACGGAGCTGGTCGTCGGCGAGGGGACCGAGGTGCGGGCCGCGGCGTCGCTTGCGGTCGGCTCGGTGCGCATGACAGAGCGCCTGTTCACCGCCGATCCTCCGACGCCCGAGATGCTCGCGGCGGTGCGTGCGGAGGCGCTGGCGGCCTTCGAGGCGTCGATGCCGATGACGCCGTACCCGGTGCTGCACGCGCTCGCGGGCACGGCGACGACGACGGCGGCGCTGCTGCTGGAGCTGGCGGTGTACGACCGCATGAAGGTCGACGGCAGCCGTTTCACGGTCGCACAGGTCCAGGCGCTGCGCGACGCGCTCGCCGGTGAGACGCTGGCGCAGCGTTGCGAGCGACCCGGGCTCGAGCGCGGGCGCGCCGACGTCATCGTCGCCGGTGTCACGATCCTGCTGGCGGCGCTCGAGCACTGCGGGGCCGGTACGCTGGTGGTGCGCGACCGCGGCCTGCGTTACGCGCTCGTGTGAGTTTTTGGTCGTGCATGGGGCGGGCGCGCGCGGATGGGGTACCCTGCCCGGGATGCGCGTCGACCTGCACTGCCATTCCACCCATTCGGACGGCAGCTGTAGCGCCGACGAGGTGGCGACACGGGCGGGGCGCCAGGGCGTCGAGCTGTTCTGCCTCACCGACCACGACAGCCTCGCCGGCTACGCGGCGACCCAGGCGGCGCTGCCGGGTGTCACGGTGCTCCGCGGGGTCGAGCTCAGCTGCAAACACGACAGCCGAACGATCCACCTGCTGATCTACGGGGTGAAGGAGGGGGCGGGGGCCGACGCGCTCGAGGAGCGGTTGGTCGGTGTGCAGGACGACCGCCGCGCGCGCCTGCGGGCGATCGTCGGCCGCCTCGCCGAGCTCGGCATCCACCTCGACGTCGAGCAGATCCTCCGTGAGACCGCTGGCCGCACCCCCGGACGCCCCGACATCGCCCGCGCGCTGGTCGCAGTGAAGGCGGTCCGCAGCATGCGCGAGGCCTTCGAGCGCTATCTCCACGACAACGGCCCCGCCGACGTCGCGTTCGCCCGCATCACCCTCGCCGAGGGCCTCGCGCTCGGACGCGCCGCGGGGGCCCGCATGTCGCTCGCCCACCCGCACACCCTGCGCAGCGCGGCGCTCGTCGCCGACATGTATCGCCGCCACCGCGCCGACGGCCTCGAGGGCATCGAGGCGCTGTACGGCCGCTACGCCCACGCCGAGCGCGAGGTGTGGCTGCGCATGGCCAAGCAGATGGAGCTGGTGGTCACCGGCGGCTCGGACTTCCACGGCGAGGCGATGCCCGAGGTCACCCAGCCCGGCATCGAGCTGCACGAGCCGCACGCGACCCGCCTGCGCGCGTGGCTCGGCGTGTGACGTCGGCGAACATGGCCGAAGGGGCAGGTCCGCCGGGACAGGATGTGGCGGCGCCCGGGCTGTCCGGAGAGACAGGTGAATCCCGGGAGGTGCTGCTGGCGGTGCGTGGGCTGTGCGTCGACCGGCCGGACGGGAGCCCGCTGCTCGTCGACGTGGCGATCGAGCTGCGAGCGCGCGAGGTGGTCGCGGTGTTCGGGGCGAGCGGGGCCGGCAAGTCGACGCTGACGACCGCGCTGCACGACCCGGACAGCCTGCGCGAGCGCGGCTTCGCGGTGCGCATGGGCCCGTGTGTGGTGGCGACCGCGGTCGGGATCGTGCCGCAGCGCGGGGCCCTGTTCGACCACCTGAACGCCGCCGACAACATCGCCCTGGCGCTGCGTAACGCCGAGCCGCCGGCGCCCGCGACGGCGCAGGCGGTCGCGGCGTGGATCGAGAGGGTCGACCTGCCCAAGGCGTGGGGCGAGCGCGGGAAGACGGTCGCGCAGGTCAGCGGCGGCGAGGCGCAACGGCTGGCGGTGGCGCGCACGCTCGCAGGCGGGCGGAGGATCTTGCTGCTCGACGAGCCCTCGGTCGGCCTCGATCCGCATCGCGTCACGCTGCTGGCGGCGACCCTGCGCCGCCAGATCCTCGAGGGCGAGGCCGCGGCGCTGGTCGTCACCCACGACCTCGGCTTCGCGGCGGGGCTCGCCGACAGGTTTATTTATATGGATCCGGGGCTGCGGCGGACGGTCGAGCTCGATGTGCCCGCGGCGCGCACGCCTGCCGAGGTCGCGACGGTCGAGCAGGCACTGGCGACCGCGGTGAGGGAGCGCCTGTCCCGAGAGACAGCCTCGCACGGATCTTCCGCCGTGGCGCGTGGCAGCCTGCGCGCACTCGTGCAGACCTGGCTCGCGCCTTTCGCCGTGGCGGCGCGTGTGTCGATCGAAATTCCCGCGGCGCTGCGACGGCCGCGCGACCTCGCCGAGGTCACCCGCGTGACGCTGTCGCAGGCGTTGCTGCGGCCGGCGCCGTTCTTCGTGATCGTCTCGTCGCTGGTCGGTTGCACGCTGCTGTACATCTTTCATCGGGCGCTGGGCGGAGGCGGCTTGCCGGTGCGGCCGGACCGGGTGTTCTCGCTGATCGGCTCGATGCACGTGCTGGCCCTCGCGCCGCCGCTGTCGGCGATCCTGTTCGCGGCGACCTCGGCGAGCGCGATCACGGCGTGGCTCGGCGGGATGTCGTTGACCCGCCAGACGATGGCGCTGCGCGGGCTCGGCATCTCCGAGGCGAGATATCTGTGGGTGCCGGCCTGGCTGGTCCTGGCGGGCGCGTACGTGCTGCTGGCGGCGGTCTTTACCGCGGGCATGATCGCGGGCGGCGTCGCGTATCTCGAGCTGGGGGTGCCGGCGGCCGGGGACGCGCTCGCGCTGGTCACCGCGGACATCGTCGATCCGCCGGCGGAGCGCGCGGTGTTTCGCGTGCGGGCGGTCGTGCTCGTGCTCATCTACGCGGTCGGCATCGCCAGCGACGCGGTCGCGAAAGGGGCGCGCGAGAAGGCGAGCGCCGAGTCGGTGACGGCCGCGATGGTCGGCAGCGTGATGGCCTGTACCCTGTGGGTCGTGGCGCTCGAGCTGGTCTCTCTGATGGTCGTGTATGGCGCGCGCGAGTGAGGCGCTGGCCGGGCTCGGCGTCGCCGCGCTGATCTTCGCGGGGGCGCGTGAAGTGCTGCGAGACAGCGCGAAGGCCGAGTCGTTTCGCGTCGAGGTCGAGGCTCCGGCGCGCATCGTGCCGACGAGCGAGCGGCTGCGCTGGAAGGGCACGGTGCGGCCGGCGGCGCTCGCCGACCGGATCGACCTGCGGGTCGACGGGGCGCGGGTCGTGGCGAGCAACACCGACGGGCTGATCGACGCCGACCTCCACGATGTCGGGCCGGGACATCACCTCGTCGAGCTCGCGGTGACGCAGCAGGGCGGGCGCACGCAGACGGTCACGGACACGGTGCTCGTCGGACCGTTCGCGGCGTCGGAGGCGACAGATTGCTCGCTGTCGCTGACGATCGCGGAGGCGGCGATCCAGCGGCTCGTGATCCCGCCGCTGCGTGAGCGGCTGCTGGCCGCCGCGCGGGACGACGCGCTGCTCGGGCCCGGGACCACGCTGGAGCGCGCCGAGCTGACGCTGCTCGTCGACTCGCTGCGCGTGCGCGTCACGCTGGCGGGCGCCAATACGATCGCGGTCGATGCCTTCTTGAAATTGCGGCCGGCCGGGCCGCGCGGGCTGGCGCTGTCGCTGGTCTGGCTCGGGCCGGTCGAGTTTCGCGGGGAGCTGCGCACGCAGGCGACGGTCGGCGGGGCGGCGGTCGGGGCGGCGCTGACCGGCCCGCTGGCGCCGCTGGGTGCCGTCGTGGGATATGTCCTCGCGGACAGGTACGTCGGCAAGCGGGCGCACGCGGAGGTGCGCGAGCAGCTGCGCGGCGGGCTCGAGCAGGCGGCGAGCGTGCCCCTGTTGCCGGACAGCGCCGAGCTGTTGCCGGGCGACCCGCGCTCCGCGGTCTCGCTGGCGTTCTGTGGCCCGGTGACGATCGGGCCGGGCGCGGGGATCTCGACGCGGCTGTCGCTGCGCTCGTCGGCGCCGGGCGGCGCGGTATACCGCGGGGTGGTGCTGCCGGAGCCTGACCCTTCGGACATGTCTGACGTGCGCCTCGACCTCTCGATCGACGCCGTCAACGCGCTGCTGCACGCCTGGACCGCCAACGGGCTGCTCGCCGACCGCATGGCGGCGGCGCAGTGGGCCCCGCAGGTCGACCGCGCGTTGCAGGAGTGGACGCTGCTGTCGCTGGCCGGCGTCGAGATGACGCGGGCGCCGGTGCTAATGGCCGCCGATCAGGGCAGCGCGGCCCCGGGCGGCGACGCGTGGGCGCTGAGCTTTGGCGGTCTCGTGCTCGACCTGCGCGGCGGTGAACATACCGGCACGGTGGTCGCCGCCGGGCGCGGGTGGATCCGGCCCAACTTCGACGCCGACAGCGGGCGGCTCGAGCTCGGCGGCGTGGTCGATCGCGTGCGCCTGACCTGCATCGAGGGACAGGTGCTCACGCCCTGCTTCGGCGCCCTGCTCGAGCTGGGGGAGGTCGAGTCGCGGCTCGACGCGAGCCTGGCCCCGGGGACAGGTCGGTTGCCGGCGATCGACGTACGTGGGCTGCTACGGACGCGGACCCGGGCGCTGCGCCCGGAGGGCCTCGACGTCGAGGGGCTGACGGTCACGGTGCCCGCGGGGCATCCGGGGGTGCTGCGCGTGCGAGCGCGGCTGCGCGAGTGACCCGCGGGCCCGCCTGCGCCCGCAAGGGCTGGACGGTTGGGCGATGGCCGCGGCGAGCCGCCGGTTCGCGGCGAGCGAGTCCTTCTCGTGAGATGTCATCACGGCCGAGCCCCTCCCACGTCGCGCGCAGGCGCGCATCACGCCGCCCACGCACCTGCGCGAGGCTCCCGTGCTGCGGCGAGCTCGGCATACGGAGACGCGGCCCGGCGGGTCCGCGGTGGCCGATGGTCCGGGCTACCTCATCCTGGGCGAATGACCGAGCGTTCGCGGAGATTGAGGATCGGCCTGTCGTGGTGTGTCGCGGTGGCCGGCTGCGGCGGCGGTACTGCGGCGACCGATGCCGGCACGGGCACGAGCACGGGCGTGGGCACGGGCATCACCACCTTGACCACCGGCGCAGCCGGCGACAGCGAACCGACCGCGGGGAGCGACGGCGGCACGACGGGCGGCGGTGTGCGCCTCGATCTCGGTGAGGGCAGCGCGGCGACCACGGAGACCTGCGCTGACGCTGACGTGAAGTTCGAGGCCCAGACGCCGACCGTGCTCCTGCTCATCGATCAATCCGGCAGCATGACCGAGGACTTCGGCGGCACCGACCGCTGGCAGGCGGTTCACGACGCGCTGCTCGATCCGGACAATGGGCTCGTCCCCGACCTCGAGGACAAGATCCGGTTCGGCATGGCGCTGTACACCAGCTTCGACGGGAACGAGGGCGGTGCGTGCCCCGTGATCACCGCGACCACGCCGGCGCTCAACAACTACGCGGCGATCGAGGCCAGCTACGCCGCCGCCAAGCCCGAGGACGAGACGCCCACCGGCGACTCGATCACCGTGGTCACGCCGACGCTGGTGATGGACCCGTCCCCGGGCAACAAGGTCATCGTGCTGGCGACCGACGGCGAGCCCGACACCTGCGCGGAGCCGAACCCGCAAAATGGTCAGCAACAGTCGGTGGACGCCGCTGCCGCTGCGTTCGCGCAGGGGGTGCGTCTGTATGTGATCAGCGTCGGCGCGGAGGTCAGCGACGGTCACCTGCAAGACGTCGCCAACGCGGGCGTCGGCGTCGGCCAGGGCGACCCGGACGCGCCGTTCTACAAGGCGAACGACGCGGACGCGCTGGCGGCTGCGTTCGCCGAGATCGTCGAGGGGGTGAGAGACTGCAAGCTCGACCTCGACGGCAAGGTCGCGGAGGGCGGCGAGGCCGAGTGCGTGGTGTCCGTCAACGATGTACCCGTGCCCTACGGCACCGAGGACGGCTGGCAGCTCAACGGCCCGAGCGAGGCCGAGCTGGTCGGCGAGGCCTGCGACGCGATCCAGGACGGAGAGGTCGTGGTCTCGATCAAGTGCGCGTGCGGCATCGTCACGCCGGTCGGGTAAGCGGGCCCGCGGTCACGCGCTACCCGGTCACGCGCAGGCGGGCCAGCAGCGCGTCGACGTTCTTCTTGGCGTCGCCGTAGAGCATGCGGGTGCAGTCTTTGTAGAACAGCGGGTTGTCGACGCCGGCATAGCCGACGCCTTTGCCGCGCTTCATGACGACGACGAGCCGCGCCTTCCACACCTCGAGCACCGGCATGCCAGCGATCGGGCTGCTGGGGTCGTCCTGGGCGCCGGGGTTGACGATGTCGTTGGCGCCGATGACGAGGACGACGTCCGTGGTAGGGAAGTCCTGGTTGATCTCGTCCATCTCCATGACGATGTCGTAGGGGACGTTGGCCTCGGCGAGCAGGACGTTCATGTGGCCGGGCAGGCGACCGGCGACGGGGTGGATCGCGAAGCGGAAGTTGACGCCGCGGGTCTTGAGGAGCTTGGTGATCTCGGCCACAGGATGCTGGGCCTGGGCGACCGCCATGCCGTAGCCAGGCACGACGATGACGTTGCGGGCCTCGCGGAGCGCCTCGACGACCTCGTCGAGCGACATCTCCTTGGCGTCGACGACGGGGCCGCCGATCGCCCTGGGGGCCGCGACGCCGCCGTCGCTGCCGAAGCCGCCGGCGATGACGCTCAGGAACGAGCGGTTCATCGCGCGACACATGATGTACGAGAGGATCGCGCCGCTGCTGCCGACCAGGGCGCCGGTGACGATCAGGAGGTCGTTCGAGAGCATGAAGCCCGCGGCGGCGGCGGCCCAGCCGGAGTAGCTGTTGAGCATCGAGACGACGACGGGCATGTCGGCGCCGCCGATCGCCATCACCATGTGCACGCCGATCACGCAGGCGATGCCGGTCATGATCAGCAGCGGCTGGAGGCCGTCGACGTGGCCGCCGGCGAGGAACTGGTAGCCGAGGAAGCAGCAGCCGAGGATCATCGCCAGGTTGAGCAGGTGGCGGCCGGGCAGCGCGAGCGGCTTGCCGCCGATGCTGCCGCGCAGCTTCAAAAAGGCGACGATGGAGCCCGTGAAGGTGATCGCGCCGATGAACACGCCGACGAAGATCTCGATGTTGTGGATCGTGCCCTCGGTGCCGGTCGGGTGGGCGCCGGGGTCCAGGAACGAGGCGAGGCCGACGAGCACGGCCGCGGCGCCGACGAAGCTGTGGAGGATCGCCACCAGCTCGGGCATCGAGGTCATGGCGACGCGAGCGGCCAGCGCCGCGCCGATGATCGCGCCCGGTACGAGGACCGCGGCGAGCATGGCGAAGCCGGTGCCGGACACGTTCATCGCGGCCTGGGCGTTCATGCCGAACGCGGTGGCGAGCACGGCGAGCAGCATGCCGATGATGCCGTAGAGGTTGCCGCGACGCGCCGTCTCCTGGCGCGAGAGGCCGCCCAGGCTCATGATGAAGAGCGCGCTGGCGGCGATGTAAGTGACGGAGAGAAGGCTGTAGGACACGGTCTAGAACCTCACCGGCGGAACATCTTGAGCATGCGCTGGGTGACGAGGAAGCCGCCCGCGACGTTGATCGTCGCCAGCAGGATCGCCGCGGCGCCGAGGATGGTCGCCGCGGAGGTCGGCGCGCCCGAGACCTGCAACATGCCGCCGAGGATGATGATGCCGCTAATCGCGTTGGTGACGCTCATCAGCGGGGTGTGCAGCGCCGGGGCGACGTTCCAGACGACCTGGTAGCCGATGAAGCAGGCGAGCACGAACACGGTGAAGTGACTGAGGAAGGCCGGCGGCGCGCCGACGCCGACGCCGACCAGCGCCGCGCCGGCGAGCAACAGCGGCAATGGACTCCCGGGCTCGCCCGCGGGCGGGCCGTGGTGACCGCCGCCTTTGCCGCGCTGGGCCGGCTTGTTGGGCATCGCCTTGACGACCGCCATCGGCTGGGTCTGCGGCAGCGGGGCGGCCGGCTTGG
>JAYUXQ010001293.1:0-2608 GCA_043752905.1 Nannocystis sp.
GGGATGTATGCGTCGGGGAGTTTGCGCCGGTAGCGGCACAAGTGTGGACATATTCTTTGTCGGGATATCGCCCGGTGCCGGGCTGGATCTCCGGGCGACTGGCGCGCCGGGCCGGGCGCAGGTCGTCGCGGCTCGATGCGATCCACTGTCAACATTGGACGGCGGCGATGAACGACGAGCTGCTCGAGTTGCTGTGGACGGTCGAGGCGACGCTGGCGCTGGGCGGGGCGCTGGACGAGGCGCTGGCGATCGCGTGCGCGGGGCCGTGCTGGCTGGCCAGCGAGCTGCCGTTGCCCACCGACGCCGAGCGGCGTGAGCCTGAATTGCCGGCGCGAGGAAATATCGATCCGTCGATCGCGGTACGGAGACCATGAGACTTCGCGGGTCGGCGTGTATCCCCTTGCTGGCATGGCTCGCGGGCTGTGCGCCGTGGCGGGGGGACGCACGCACGTGGGGGCCGGAGCAGGCTGCGATCTCGGCCGAGTTGCAGGCGCAGGCCCGGCCGTTGTTCATGGGCGAGGAGATCGACGTCGAGTCGCTGTGGGTGATGGCCCGGGACGCGCGTATCATCGGGATCGGCGAGGCGACCCACGGGACCCGGTAGTTCCGTGAGCTGATGAATGCGATGGTGCGACGGGCCGCGACCGACGGGCGACCGCTGGCGGTCGCGCTCGAGATGGCGTTCAATCAGGGCCTGATGCTCGATGCGTGGGTCGGAGACGGCTGGTATGCGCCGTTTCCGGGGTTGCACGACCGGCCACTCGACGAGGCGCTCGGTATCGGTGGTCTGACGAGCACGCAGGAGCATCGCGCGCTGTTCAGGTGGATCCGTGCGTACAACGATGGAGGCCCAAGAGCACCAGGATAGGTTACGCGAGCGATCCTGTACAGGCTCAATCCGCGTCGGTCTCGAGCGCCGCGCCGGCGTACCACGCCCGCATGTCCGGTCGCGCCAGCATCGCCTCACAGTATGCCTGCGCCCCTTCATCGAGGTCGACCCCGTAGGTACGAAACCGGGTCACGACCGGCGCATACATGCAATCCGCGATCGAGAACTCGCCGAACAGATACGGCCCGCCCGCGCCGAAGCGCGCCCGGCAGTCGCTCCACAGCGCCACGATCCGCCCGATGTCCGCCCGCACCCCGGCCGACGGCGCTTGCTCGATGCGCGCCCGCAAGTTCATCGGCATCTCGCGCCGCAGATCAGGGAAACCACCGTGCATCTCGTACGCGGCGCTGCGAGCCACCGCCCGCGCCCCCGCGTCCTCGGGCCACAACCTCGCGACCGGAAACCACTCCGCGAGCGCCTCGCAGATCGCCAGCGACTCCCAGATCCTCATATCGCCGTCGATCAACACCGGCACCTTCCCGGTCGGCGACACTCTCCTCAAATTCTCGTGCGAGTCCGGCCGGTCGAGCAAGATCGTGCGCTCGCGAAACGGATACCCCGTCGCCTTCAAGGCCAGCCACGGCCGCAAGCTCCACGACGAGAGGTTCTTGTTGGCGATCACGAGCTCGAGCTCGGCAGACTGGGGACGGGCCGCGCGCATGCCCGCCAGCGTATCCCGGCGCGCCCGCGCGCACCACGCCGCAAGCGCCCCCCGGCGCCGCCTCGCGACCCCGTTCCAGGTCCGGAACTGGCCAGGCCCCGCCCGCCGTTGCTATGGTGGCCGCCCCATGCAGCCCCGCTCGACCCTGGCCCCGATCACGCTCTCGCTCGCCCTCGCCGCTTGCACGCTCACCGCTTGCGGTGGCGCTGGCGACACCAAGAAGACGGAGGCCAAGAAGACCGAGACCAAGGCCGCCGATGCCCCGGTAGTAGCGCCCGTCGAGGACACCAGGCGTGACCCCGGCACCAGCCTCGACAAGGCCGCCACCACGATCGACACCACCGGCCCGGTCCCACCCGAGGCGAGCGCCGTGTTCTACACCGTCGACGGCGCCCTGATCCCGCTCGGCTGCTACCTCCACGACAAGAAGAAGCTCGGCAGCGGCAAGGACTGCCTCAAGGCCGTCAAGCAGGGCGACGAGGTGCTCCTCAAGTCCAACACCAGCGAGAGCCTCGACAAGATCGGCGTCCCCAAGGCCGCCATGTGCGAGGGCCCGGCCTCCGGCGCGCCCACCAGCCTGTCCGTCCCCGCCGTCGACGCCGGCGCCACCTTCGACTTCGCCGTCGCCCCCAGGGCCCTCGCCCGCCAGGTCAACCTGTTCTCCGAGGAGAGCTGGAGCGAGAAAAAGCCCGGCCTCGCCGCCGCCGAGATCGCCGCCCTCACCGCCCTCGCCAAGGTCGAGGGCGAGCTGACGATCGCCCAGGTCGCCCTTCAGGACCTCGACGGCGACACCGTGCCCGAGAAGATCGTGTCCGTCGCCCAGGTCAACCCCAAGGACAGCGAGCGCTACAACTTCAGCGGCGTGTTCGTCCAGCGCGGCACCACCCCCGGCACATGGATCCCCATCGAGACCAAGTCCAACGACACCGAGACGTTCCGCGTCCGCGCCTCCCTCGACCTCGACGGCGACCGTAGCCACGAGCTGTGGCTCAACTCCGTCACCACCGAGGGCGGCGGCGGCGACCGCATCTACCAGCTCAACCAGACCGGCGCCACCG
>JAYUXQ010001294.1:0-2606 GCA_043752905.1 Nannocystis sp.
GGCGAGCCGGAGGGGCCAAAGTAGCGGATCAGCTTCTCCTGGACCTCGGGGTCCTCGAAGCGCGCGACGTCGGTGCCCGGCTCGCGGGTCTGGACGACGACCATCAACACGGCGAACAGCGCGAGCGCGCCGGCCTGCGCGATCCACAGGGGGCGATCGATCTGGGCGCGGAACTTCTCGACCGGGGTCGCGGCCTCGACGCGGATCGCGAGCTCGAGCGCGTCCAGCTTCAGCGTCGCGTGGTCGCCGGGCTGCAACACGAGCGTGTGCTCGCCCATGGCCAGCAGGGCGGCGACGGTCATGTCGACGGCGTCACGCGTGAGCGCGCCGGACATCGCCGGGGACAGGCGCAGGCGGATGCCCGCGGCGGTCGACTCGACCAGCGTGAAGCTGCCGGCCTCGTCACAGCCGGCGATCGCCACGGCCATCTGCACGTCCGGGCCCTCGCCGAGGGTGTAACGCGGCAACCACGGGCACCAGGCCGAGCTCGAGCCGGCGCCGCCGCGGCCGACGTGACGGACATCGAGGATCGTTCCGCCGAGGCTGACGACGACCTCGGCGAGCGCGACGGCGGGCGTGGGCTGGCGGCTCATGGGGTGGTTAACAACCGCAGGCGGCCAAAGTTCCCGCGCTCGCGGCGCCTTCGACGACGCGGCGCGGGCACCTGGCAGCTCCAGCCCTGAGCACCGTTTTTTATAAAACAATGCTCGCGTCAGATGTCGCGGTGGCGCAGCTTGCCCTCGTGGAGGGTGCCGTGGCTGTCGCGACAGGTGACGGCGATGTGGTCGATGCCGACCGGCATGCCGAGGACGCGGCGGGCCAGCAGGCGGGCGCTGGTGGTGCGACAGCGGCGGATGTGGCGGCCATCCCTTGTCTCGATCGGGACGAAGGTGGAGACCTTGCCGTCCTTGCCGAGCTCGACGGTGAAGGTGAAGCGCTTGCCGTCACCGGCGACCGCGACGGTCAGCTCGGTGTCCGAGAGCCGGCGATACTGCAGCTTGACCATGCGCTCGACCATCCGCCCGAGCGGCTTGCGATGGTGGACCTCCTCGGTGTTGGTCCACCACAGCCGGATCTCTCGCAGCTTGGCGGCCTCGACGTCGGCCCAGGCGTCGATCACGAGGTCGAAGTTGGGCTTGCCGAAGTCACGCTTGACGCGGACGACCTCGGCCGGCAAGGGCTCGGGCTCCGCGGCGGACACCGGGGCCGCCGCGGGCGTCGCAGGCTTCGGGGTCGTCGCGGGCGCCGGAGTCGTCGGGGACTCCGGGGCAGCAACGACCGGATCGGCCACCAGCGCGACCACGAGAACTTGCGCCGATAGCCAGACGAGATCCATGCGAGCTCAACGTATCAGCAAGCGAGAGGGTGTGGCGACCAAAGTTGGTCGTGGCTCCGGCGCGAGGGGCTCCGGCGCGCGATCGGGTGCGCGTGACATCGATGTGGGCGCCGCGACACAGTGGGTCACGCCCCCGGTGGTCACGGTGGCCCCCATGCCTGCGCCGGAGGACACGCGGCCGAGTTCGGTGGGTCCGCCGGTGCCGGCATGGGGGCCAGTGAGCATGCGGTGCGCGTGCAGATGGTCCGCGCCCCCCGAGCCCGAGGACAGCAGCGTGCTGGCGCTGCGCTGAGGGGTGACGAGCCGGTCATGAGCCGCCGAGCACGCCGCGCAGCTCCTCGAAGTCGATCGGCTTGACGAGGTGGGCGGCGAACCCGGCGTCGGCGGTCCGCTTGCGATCCTCGCGCTGCCCGTAGCCGGTCATGGCGATGATCCTGACCCCGTCGAGGGCACGGTCGCCGCGCATCAGGCGGGCGACCTCGTAGCCGTCGAGGCCGGGCAGGCCGATGTCGAGGAGCACGATGTCGGGCCGAAACTCCGGCGCGATCGCCAGCGCTCGCGGGCCGTCGGGCGCGTGCACGGCGGTGTGGCCCCACATGGTGAGCAGCTCGATCAGCATCTCGGCGGCGTCGACGTTGTCGTCGACGACGAGGACGCGGCGCTCGGCGGGCGGGTTCATGGCGGCGGTCGGGGCGGTGGTGGTGGTGGTGTCTTCTGGCATCGCGGGGAGTCGGACGGTGAATATGCTACCCTCGTCGACGACGCTGGTGGCGTCGATGCGGCCGCCATGGAGCGCGGCGAGCTCCTTGACGATGGTGAGGCCGATGCCCATGCCGCCCTGCGAGCGGTCGATCGCGGGGGCGACCTGCATGAAGGGGTCGAAGATGTTGCCGAGCTGCTCGGCGGGGATGCCGATGCCGCTGTCCTGGATCCTCAGCACGGCCTCGTCGTCGTCCCGCGCGATCGAGAGGGTGATCCGGCCGCCCTCATCGGTGTACTTGGCGGCGTTGCTGAGCAGGTTGGTGACGATCTGCTCGAGGCGGGTCGGGTCGCCCATGACGATCAGCGGGTCGGTGTACCGGGCGTCGAGGCGGTGCTTTCGCGACATGACGAGCGCGTGCGTGGTCTCGACGGCGCGACGCACGACCTCGTTGAGGTCGATGGGGGCGCTACGCAGGACGATCTTGCCGCGGGTGACGCGGGCGACGTCCAGCAGGTCGTCGATGAGGTGGCCGAGCTGCTGCGACTGGCGCTCGATGACGGCGCGCGC
>JAYUXQ010001295.1:0-2605 GCA_043752905.1 Nannocystis sp.
CCCTGCACGGCGCTGCGATCGCTGTCGAAGGCGCGCCAGGCCGGGTCCCGGAACACGGCGGTCCCGATCGAAAGCACGACGTCGGCGCGCCAGCGGATCGGTATCTCGGGCTTGTTCGGGGTCGGCGGCTGGGGTGGCGCCGCAGGCTGAGGTGGCGGCGCAGGCTGGAGTGGCGGCTTTGGCGACGCGGCGGCGGCCGGGGGCGGCGCGACCCAGAACTGCGTCGGGTCACTCGCGGCCGGGGCTTTGGGGTCCGGGGATGATGAGGGGGATGTCGGGGATGTCGGGGATGTCGGGGATGTCGGGGATGTCGGGCGCGCCTCGGGTGCGCCGATCTCGACGGGTGCGACCTCGCGGTCGGTCGGGCTCGGGGCAGGCGCCAGCGATGTCAGCAGATAAAGTGTATGTAATGAGAAGGTCGGCAGCATAAAAAATGTCTCCCCTTTTCAGCGGTCGAGCACGCCGCTCAGCAGGAAGCCCCAGTGGACGCGGCTGGTCGATCGCGCGGGGTCGGCCGGGTCGACGACGGTGAGGTGGCCGGCCGGGTCGAGGTGGGTGACGACGATGCGCTTCGGGCCCGGGAGGTAATGGAAGCTGGCGATCGCGCCGTCGAGCAGCATCGACTCGGGGTTGAGGGTCTGTAGGTCGACCGTGCTGACCCACATCTGGCCGGCGGTGCCGAGCAGCAGGCGGTCGCCGACCAGGGCCGAGCCGGCGGGGTCGTAGGGAGATTCGGAGGACAGCGGGGTGACCTGGTCGGCCGGGAAGTCGACGACGTAGAGCCGGGTGCTGGAGCCGACGAGGACCCGGTCGTTGTCGAGCACGACGAGCGACTCGATGCCGGTCTCGATGTTGAGCTGCCGCGGCTTGCGACCGAGGCTGTCCTCGATGCCGCCGAGCCCGAGCGCGCTGATCTGCGTGCCGCCCGGGTTCCAGGCGACGACCTCGCGGGTACCGGGATCGCCGCTCTTGGCATCGCGCAGGAACAGGCGGCTGGCAGGGGCGGCGAGCTCGACCGCGAAGCCGCCCTGGGTGCGAATGTCGGTGAACACGAGGTCACCGGCGCTCGGGTCCGCGGTGATGAGATAGGGGACGGTCTCACTGTCGTGATAGACGAAGTCGCTGCCGCTCTGGCCGACCGACAGCAGGCTGATCTGCGCGGTGAAGCCTGTACCCTCGGCCTCCGGCAGCAGGGTCAACATGCCGACCTCGGAGCCCGCGCTCGAGCGCACGAACAACACCGGGTCGGTGAACAGCGGGTTGCCGGGGCGCAGCAGGGTGGTCGCCGGGGCGAAGCCGATGTCCATGCCGAGCGGGATCGCCACCTGGTCGAGCGCGGGGTCGTCCATGTCGAGCAAGACGACCTCGCTCGAGGCGAGGAATGCGACGATGTCGTGAGCGACGCCGCCGATCGTGATCGGCGCGGGCTGGCCCTCCGTCGATTGGCCCGGGAACTCGACCGCCCGCAGCGCGCCGCCGAAGCCGTTGAGCGTGACGTTTTGCGTGGTCTTGCCGGCGAGGTCGACGATCGCGACCTGGTTGGCGTTATGTAATTGCTCCGAGCCGAGGCCGTCGCCGAAGTAGAGCACCGCGCGGCGGTGGTCGGGGCTCAGCGCGATCGACGAGAACGGCGCGTGGACGTCATAGACGACGGGCTCGCCGGTGCCGTCGGCGGCGAAGCGGAGCAGCTGCTCGTCGACGTCCTCCTCCTTGGCGGTCGCGGGGACCGTCAGCGCCAGCACGGCGCCGCGGTCGCGGGTCACCGCGCTCCACGACACGATCGTGCGCTCGTCGCCGGCCGTGGCGCGGCGCACGTCGAGGGTGTCGCCGGTGGGGAGTACGAACAACAGCTCGTCGCGCTCGCGGTCGACCCACACGAGGCCGTCGCGGGTGGTCACCGGGGGTAACAGCTCGTACAGACCGGCGTAAGGGTCGGAGGGCGCACAGCTGGCGAGCAGCGCCGGCAGGCACACCCACGCGACGCGGGCTCGCGGATGGCAGATTGGGCTGTTCATATTTAAGAGATCAATCCTTGACCGAGTCGTTGAGCACGTAGCCGGTGACCGTCTGGACCTGGCCCATCGCGCCGACAAAGGTGATGCGTCCGGTCGGGTGTTCTTGCGAAACGAAGATCTTGCCGGTCGCCTCGACGTAGCCGGCGCCCTCGGGTGGCGAGCCGAGCAGCAGCGGCTCGACGATGAAGTTGTTGAGGTCGACGAGGTCGACCTTGCGGATCTGCGCGGCGTCGTCACGCAGGAGCACGGCCGCCCGCCCGCCGTCGGGCGTGAACAGGACCGTACCCGGCGCGGCCTGGGTGGTCTGGCGCTTGAGCAGCGGGAACTTCGGGGTCAGGTCGAACAGGCTGTACGACCACGCCGCCGCCGGGCTCGCCGGGTCCTGCGCGTGCACGAGGATCGCGTTGTGGCTGTCGGGCGCGATGCCGACGCTCGCCACCGGCACCTCGACAAACAACGTCACCAGCGACCAGCCGCCGCCCTCGCGCCGCGCGAGCGTGATGCGCTGGCGCGGGTCGTCATGCGGGGTGTCGCCGGTGTCACCGGTATCACTGGTATCGCCGGTATCGACATTGCCGGTGGAATCGCCG
>JAYUXQ010001296.1:0-15788 GCA_043752905.1 Nannocystis sp.
GCGAGCACCGTCATCGAGACCGCGATGGCCGGTCGCATCGTCACCAACATGTGGCAGGGCGAGCGCCTCGTGCCCGTGCGCGTCCGCCTGCCCGTCATCGAGAAGGCCGACGTCGACCGCATCAAGGACCTCCTGATCCCCTCGTCCGCCGGCGGCCGCATCCCCCTGCACGAGCTCGCCGAAATCTCGATCGCCGCCGGCCGCGCCTCCGTCATCCGCGAGGCCAACAGCCGCTACCTCGCCCTCAAGTTCAACGTCGAGGGCCGCGACATGGGCTCGACCGTCGACGAGGCGATCAAGGTCGTCGCCGAGAAGGTCAAGGTCCCCGAGGGCCAGTTCCTGGTGTGGGGCGGCGAGTTCGAGAACCAGCAACGCGCCATGGCGCGCCTCCAATTCATCGTCCCGATCGCCCTCCTCATCGTCCTCGCCCTGCTCTACGGCGCCCTCGGCTCCGGCACCAGCGCGCTCGCCGTCATCCTGTGCACGCCCTTCGCGCTCAGCGGTGGCATCTTCGCCCTGTACGCCACTGGCATCCCGCTGTCCGTCAGCGCCGCGGTCGGCTTCATCGCCCTCCTCGGCCAGGTCTCGCTCGCCGGCCTGTTGATCGTGAGCGCCGTCGACAACCTGCGCCTGGAGGGCGTCGAGCTGCGCACCGCCGTCATCGAGGGCGCGGTCACCCGACTGCGCGCCCTGCTGATGACCGCGCTGCTGGCGATGTCGGGCCTCATGCCGATGGCGATCTCCACCGGCCTCGGCAGCGAGACGCAGAAGCCGTTCGCCGTGGTCATCATCGGCGGCATGGCGACCACCCTGTTCGTCGCCCTGTTCGTGTTGCCCGCGATCTACACCCTCGTGACCCCGCGCCGCCTGGCCGGTCCGCAAGACCCCGAGGACGAGCTGCCCTCGATGACCTCGGACGTCATCCCGCCCCCCGAACATGCCATCTGACGACGGACGCACCCCCGTGAACAGCCTTCCAGCGAAGCTCCTGACGCTCGTCGTCGCCACCGGTCTCTGCGCGCCGTCTCTGGCGACGGCCGCCCCGTCACCGTTCGGACCGCAGCCCCAGCCCGGTACCAACCCCAACGACGTCCGCCCGCCCGCCCGCGCGGCCGACCCACCACCTGCGGCCATCGAGGCCATCGAGGTCAAGGACAGCGTCACTTTGGCCGAGGTCTTCGACATCCTCAAGCGCCGCAGCCCGCGCTACAAGGTGGTCCAGTACGAGGTCGACATCGCCAAGTCCGAGAGTCAGGCCGCCCGCGTGCTGCCCAACCCGGTGCTCAACCTGGCGATCTTGTACTTGAACCAGGGGTTCAACCAAAACGGCGTGGCGACCTACTATGCCAACGTCACCTTGCCGCTGCTGATCGCCGGCCAGCGGCGCATGCGGGTCAAGACCGCCGACGTCGGCATCCGCTCGGCCGAGGCCAACGTCCGCTCCAACTTCCACGACCTCGCCCACGAGGCGCGCGCCCGCTTCGTCGAGTTGCAGGCCGCTCAGGAGCGCGTCGAGATCCTCGACGAGGCGATCGTCGACCTCGGACGCGTCCAGAACGTCATCGTCGAGCGCAAGCGGTCCGGCGTCGAGACCGAGTACGACAGCGTCCGCATCGCCATCGAGACCTCCTCCTGGAAGGCGCGCCGCGCCGAGGAGGAGGCTCAGGCCCAGGACATCGCCGGACGCCTCGGCATCCTGCTCGGCGTGCCGTCGTGGTACCCGCGCGCCGAGGGCGACCTGAAGGAGCTCGGCATCCACGGCGACCCCGACCAGATGTGGCCGGAGATCGAGCGGACCCAGCCCGGCATCGAGGCCGCGCGCCGCGAGGAGGCCTACGCCGTCAAGGGTATCGACCTCGCCAAGCGCGAGCGCTGGCCCGTCCCCTCGATCACCGTCGGCACCGTCGCGATCCAGAACTATTACTCGGTCTCGACCACCGTCGGCCTCACCGTCCCGATCCCCGTGTTCGACTGGGGCCAGGGCCTGCTCGCACGAGCCAACGCGCGCAGTGCACAGTCCCGCCTGCAAAAAGACACCGTCATCGCCGAGACCCAGGCCGAGCTCAAGCGCGCCATGCGTCTGCTCGAACACCGCCGCAAAGCCGTCGCGACCTTCGAGCAGGAGGTCTTCTCGAAGATCCCCACCCTGCAGCAGATGGCCGAGGACAGCTTCAGGAGCGGTCAAACCCAGCTCATCGAATTGCTCGACGCCACCCGGGCCCGCTTCGAGGTCAAGCTGACCCACATCGACATGCTCGAGGCCGTCATCCAGGCCGAGATCGACGTCCTCTCCGTGACCGGCCGCATCGAGGAGATCCGCCCCCGGTGACCACCATGACGAGATCCACCCACAACCTCGCCTCCCTCGCCGTCGCCGTGCTCGCCCTCCCCGTCGTCATGGGCCCGGGCAAGTGTGGCTTCGTCCTCGACTTCACCGAGACGGTCCTCATCACCGACAAGATCGACCGCGTCACGCTCGGCGTCGACGACGGCAGCATCGTCGCCACCATGTACGACCGCGAGGCGACCCTGCTCAAGCGCCACACCTTCGGCTTCGAGCCGAGCCTCGGCCTCGTCTCGAACGCCGTCGAGGACGGCGTCCTCAAGCTCGAGGCGCGCTGCAAGTACGAGGGCAACTGCCGCTTCGACCACATGTTCGAGCTCCCGCTCGGCGTCGCCTTCGAGGTCGACATGCTCGACTCGCAGATCAGCCTCGGCTACATCGACAGCGACATCGACATCAACTTCACCTCGGGCTGGTTCAAGGGCGTGCGCCTCGCCGCCCCGAATTTCACCCTGTCCCTCGGGACAGGCGACATCACCGTCGACTTCGCCGCCGCCCCGGAGGCGGTGACGATCGCCCTCGCGGAGGGGGACGTCGCGCTCGAGGTGCCCGCGGGTCCGTACCGCTGCGTCTTTTCGGCCAGCGGCGCCGTCGACAACACCGGCGTCACCTGCGACGACGCCGCGCCCGCCGTGCTGGACATCCAGGTCCAGGCCGGCAACATCACGGTGACCGGGACATGAGCAGGTCACGCCTCGCCGTTCGCGTCCTCCCGCTGGCCTTCCTGGTCTCGCTGGCTCTGGCGGCCTGCGGCGTCGTCATCTACGACACCAGCTCGCGCGTGCTGATCCTCGAGCCGGTGAAGCGCATCGTGTTCGACTCGGACAGCGGCAAGGTCGAGGTCTACGCGTTCAACCGCACCGCGATCAACCTGCTCTACAACCTCACCGGCTTCGAGACCGGCATCGCCGACGTCGGCCACGAGCTCGACGGCGACGTGCTGCGCGCCATCATCGCCTGCGAGGGCGACGACCTGTGCAACGCCAACTTCTACGCGGAGGTCCCGTTCGGCACCGCGATCGAGATCCGGGCCGCCAGCGGGGACGTCAAACTGACCGGGGTCGACGCCGAGGTCACCGCGGTGGTCACCGCCGGGGCCGTCGACGGCGTAGGCCTCACCACCCCGTCTTTCAACCTGAAGGTCGAGACCGGCGCCGTCACGCTGGCATGGGTGAGCCCGCCGACGACCCTCGAGGTCACCGTGGCGGCCGGCGACGTCTCGCTCACCCTCCCCACCGGCACTTATCGTTGCGACCTCGCTGCGGCCGACGGCGCTATCGACAGCCAGGGCATCACCTGCGATCCCGCCGCCACCGCTTCGCTCAAGATCTCCGTCGACAGCGGGGACATCCATCTCCAGGGGACAGCGCCATGAATCTCTCGAACCACCACGGCCGCATGTACGCCCACCTCGCTGCCATCGCCCTGATCCTCGTCGCCGGCCCGGCCCACGCCGCCCCCGACCTCGACATCCTCGCGTCCGCCGGCCTCGGCGACGACCTCGGCGGGCGACCTGTGGCGATCGACCTCGTCGATGACGGCGTCGTGCTCGCTAGCGTCCGGGGAGGGCACGGCTCGCTCGTCCGACTCGACCGCTCCGGCGAACCCTCGGGCCCCGCGCGCACGTTGACCTCGACCGTCGATCACCTCGCGGTCGACCGCACCTCGGGCGACATCGCCGTCGTCGGTCCCGACGGCCTCGCCGTGTTCGACGCGAACTTCGAGCCGCTGTGGCAGCGCCCGCTGACGACCGGCGCCGGCGAGCGGCGCGTCGCCGTCGGTGAGCGTGGCACCATCGCCGCGCTCGCGGGCGGCACCCTGCACATCTTCGCGGCCGACGGTACCCTCCTCGGCGAGGCCGAGCCCGGCGACGACGTCACTCGCGGCCTCGCGGTCCTCGACGCCGCCGGCGTGGTGGTGACCACCGGCTGGAGCCGCGTCAGCGCCTGCGATCGCGCGGTCGACGTCGCGTCGCTCACCGCCTTCGCCCACGACGGCGCCCCGCGCTGGCACGCCTACGGCGAGACCTCTGCCCTGTGCGCCGGTCACGACGACGCCCACACCCGCGGGATCGCGGTCGCGCGCGGCGAGGACGGCCTCGTGTATCTGCTCGCCGAGGTCGAGGGCCGCGACGACCTGTTCCGCTCGCGCCCCGACGATCCCAGCCTCGAGGCCAACAACGTCGCCTTCGACGTCTACACCGACCCGGAGACCGCCCACCCGCAGCAGTCGGCATACTACGCCCGCTTCACGCCCGAGGGTCGTCACCTCATCGGACAGTATTTCCTGCTGCCCGCGGCCGGCTCGGTGGTGCGTCCGCGTGCGATCTCCGCGGACGTGCACGGCAACGTGTATCTCGCCGGCGCCGCCAGCCACAGCCTCGGCGCCGCGGACGAGGTCGCGGCCACCGAGGCGCTCGACCGCATGGCCGGCTTTTATCAGGTCGTCGAGCCCGACCTCGAGGCCCGCCGCGTGTGGCAACTGCTCGACGCCGACGACATGCGCACCGATATCACCGCGCTCGCCGTCTCCGGCGACCGCGTCGTCACCTTGCTCGACGCCACCGCCGCCGACACGCAGACCGAGGGCTCTTTGCCGACCGGCCCGTCCGTGCTGCTGTGGCCCGGCGGCTTCGGACCCGTCGCCGTCGAGAAGCGCCCAGACCCCGAGACGCAGGGCACCTTCGGTTACGAGAGCGGCGTCTCGGGCTCCGACCCGACCTGCTATTGTGACACCAGCCCGCCCGCCCCCTCGGCGCTGCTGGCCCTCGGGGTGTTCGCGCTCGCCGGCCTGCGGCGCCCGCGACGAGCCGCAGCGACTCAGGCTTAGCGGTCAGAGCAGCTGATTTGCCGCGCCATCGATGAGCAGGGCGCCCTGGACGGCGACGCGTTCGCCAGCCTGCAGGCCCGAGACGATCTCGACGCGGTCCTCGAAGTTATGGCCGACGTTGACGTCGCGGCGGGCAAAGCTGCCCTCGGCGGTCTCGACGTAGACGATCGACTTGTTGTTGTCCTTGATCAGCACGGCGCCGACCGGCACCGTGAGCCCGCGGATGTCGTTGGCGCGGACCAGCGCCAGCGCGAACATCCCCGCCTTGAGGTTCTCGGTCGTCTTGTCGCGTAGCTCGATGTAGACCGGGGCACGGCGCACGGCCGTGTCGAGCAGCACGCCGACCGACGAGACCATCCCGCGCACCGTGTCACTCTCCGAGGCGAGCTCGATCTTCACCTCGGCGCCCTTGCGAACCAGCGGCAAGTCGTCCTGAAACACATCGGCGACGACCCACAGGTCGCTCGGGTTGCCGATCTCGAACAGCGGCTCGCCGCTCGGGTCGACCTGCGCGCCGACGCTGGCGTGCCGCGAGAGCACCGTGCCCTCGATCTCGGCGTTGACGATCACCGTGCCGCCCGAGCTCTTGCCGAGCAGGCTGACATGGCGCTTGGCCGCCCGCACACGCTCCTCGACGTCGCGGACTCGCATCTCCGCCATCACCCGCTCGTACTCGCGGCCCACGCCCCTGGAGACCATCTGCGTCTGGCGCTCGAGCGTGTCCTTGGCCGCGGTCAGCTCGAGCCGCGAGTGGGCCAGCTCCGCGTGGTAGCTCGAGGCGTCAGGGCTGGCGAGGGTCGCCAGCTCGTCGCCGACGCGCACGAAGTCGCCGACCTGCACGTGGATCTTCATGACGCGCGCGGGGATCGGCGAGCCGACCCGCGAGATCGCCGTGTCGCGGAACGCCACCCGTGCCGGCGCCCGTATCGTCACGTCCGTCGCGGTGTTGCCCACCACCTCGACCACAACGAAGACCCGCGCCCGCGCGTCCAGGCGGATGTTGCCGCCCGCCTCGATCGTCGTGCTCGGCGCGCGCTCCGGCGGCGGCTCCTCGGCAGCCGGCGCGGTGCAGGCGGCGAACAACAACGCAGCGAGCAGCGTCTGGCGCAGGCCGGGTGCTTGTGTGTAAGTCATGGGAGCCCTCCGATGCATCAGTGGTGCGCCCCTGGCCTGGGGCTGAAGTCGAGGGCATCGTCCTCGACCTGCTTGAGGTTCTTGGCCGCCAGCAGGCGGTAGAGCATCGGGACGACCAGTAGGGCGACCAGCAGGGTGGTGGCCATGCCGCAGACGATGACCACCGCGAACGGCTTCTGCGTCTCGGAGCCCATCGACTTGGAGATCGCCATCGGCAGCAGGCCGAGCATGGCGAGCAGCGCGGTCATCAGCAGCGCACGGAACCGGGTCGTCGCGCCGATCTTGATCGCCTCGTCGAGCGAGGCCCCCGCGCGCCGCTCGTCGTCGATCGCGCTGATCACCAGCAGGCCGGCGAGCGAGACCTGACCGAGCAGCGCGATGAAGCCGACCGCCGCGCTGACCGACAGCGCGATGCCGGCGGCGTACAGCCCGAACAGGCCGCCCGTCATCGCGAAGGGCGCAGCCAGCAACACGGTGATCGCGCTGCGCCACGAGCCGAGCGCGCCGTACAGCAGCACATAGACCAGCAGCAGCGCGACCGGCACGATCACCTTGAGTCGCCCCATCGCTCGCTGCTGGTTCTCGAACTCGCCGCCCCACACCAGGTACTGCCCCTCGGGCACGGGGATCTTCGCGCCCACCGTGGCGATCGCATCGTCGACCACCGAGCCGAGGTCGCGGCCGTCGACGTTGAACTTGAGCGCGACGTAGCGGCTGTTGCCCTCGCGCATGATCGAGATGCGGCCGTCCGCGAGGGTGATCTCGGCCAGCTCGCGTAGGGGGATGCGCGCGCCGCTCGCGGTCGGGATCATGATCTGGCCGATGCTCTCGAGGTCGGCCTTCTGGTCCGCGGGCAGTCGCACGCGGATCGGCACCACGCGCTCGCCCTCCCAGAAAGTCGTCACCACCCGGCCCGCCATCGCCGTCTCGACCACGTGGGCGGCGTCGACGATGCTGACGCCGGCGCGCGCCAGCACGGCCCGGTTGAGCTTGATCTGGAGCTGCGGGACCGTGGCGTCGCGGTAGAGCCCGAGGTCGACCACGCCCTCGACATCGCCGAGCACCTCCTTGGCGCTGAGCAGCGTCTCGCGCATCGACACCAGGTCCGTACCGAACGCCTTGAGCACGATCTTGCCGCGCACGCCGCTGACCGCCTCCTCGACGCGGTCCTTGATCGGCTGGGAGAAGTTGAACTTGACCCCGGGGATCTCCTGCAACGAGTCACGCATCTCGGCGACCAGCCGCGCCGAGTCGTAGCCGGGACGCCACTGCTCCCGCGGCTTGAGCCGGGCAAACGTCTCCGACATGTTGGTAGTCTCGTTGTCGAGGCCGTCCTCCGGGCGGCCCTGCTCGGCCGGCGTGCTCAGCACCTCGGGGAAGGCCATCAACCGGCGCCGCACCTCGGCGAGCACGTCCTG
Source organism: Nannocystis sp. (assembly GCA_043752905.1). GTDB lineage: Bacteria > Myxococcota_A > Polyangia > Nannocystales > Nannocystaceae > Nannocystis. The sequence continues at coordinate 7,726 of JAYUXQ010001296.1, forward strand.
CCCGCGCTCGAGGCTGATCGACGGCGGCATCTCGACGACCACGAAGACGTCGCCCTCGTCGAGCTCGGGCAGGAACTCCGTGCCGATCCGCGGCGCGACCAGCAGACCCGCGACCAGCAACACGAGCCCGACCGCGAGGCCGAGGAACTTGCGGCCCGCCAGCAGCCAGCCGACCAGCGCGCCATAGCCGTCGCGCAGCTTGAGCAGCGACTTCGGCTCGTTGGTCGCCGCGTCCTTGGGCCGCATGAACACGGCGCACAGGGCAGGGACGACCGTCAGCGAGAACACCAGCGCGCCGATCAACGCGAAGCTGTAGGTCAGCGCGAGCGGGCGGAAGATGCGGCCCTCGACGCTCTGCAGCGTGAACACGGGGATCAACGCGGCGATGATGACCGCCATCGCAAAGAACGTCGGCCGGGCGACTCGTAGCGTCGAGCGCCCGACCAGCTCGAGCATCTCGCGCTTGGTCGTCGGCCGCACCGCGCGTCCCTCGTGGACCACGCTCTCGACCAACACGACGGCGCCATCGACGAGGATGCCGAAGTCGATCGCGCCCATCGAGATCAGGTTGGCCGGGAGGTCGATCAGGTACAGCCCGGCGAACGCCGTCAACAGCGACAGCGGGATGACCACGGCGACCAGCAGCGACCCGCGAACCGTGCGCAGGAACAGCCACACGACCCCGACGATCAGCAAAAATCCGTGCAACATGTTCTCGTGCACGGTGTGCAGCGTCAGCCCGGTGAGGGTGCTGCGGTCGTACATCGGCTCGATGCGCATGCCCTCGGGCAAGATGTGCTGGTTGAGGTAGTCGACCTTCTCGTGGATCCCGTCCAGCACCTCCTCCGGGTTCTCGCCGCGGCGCAGGAGGACGATGCCCTCGACGATCTCACGCTCCTCGTTGTAGCCGACCGCCCCCTGTCGCGGCGTGTACGACTGCACCACGCGCGCGACGTCGCGGACCGTCACCGGGGTACCCTCGTCGACCGCGAGGACGATGTCCTTGATGTCCTGCGGCGACGTCAGGTACCCGATCCCGCGGATCATGAACTGCTGGTCGCCCCTGCGCTGGAACCCGCCGCCGACGTTGAGGTTCGAGTGCTCGACCGCGTCGGTGACGTCCCGCAGCGTCAGCCCGTAGGATGCCAGCCTGGCCGGGTCGACCTCGACGTGCATCTCCTTAAGGAAGCCGCCCATGCCGACCGCATCGGCGACCCCGGGCACCTGCTTGAGCAGACGCGCGACGGTCCACTCCTGCTCCGAGCGCAGCTGATAGAGGTCGTGGCGGTCGCTGACCAGCCGGTAGTAGTAGATCTTGCCGAGTGGGGTCGCGTCCGGCGTCAGCCGCACGAACGCCTCCTCCGGGACCTCTGCGGTCAGCAGGCGCTCCGCGGTCAGCGTTCGCGCCCGGAAGCTGTCCATCCCATCCTCGAACACGCACCAGATGATCGTCAACCCGAAGCCGCTCTCGCTTCGCATCTGGATCATCCCCGGGTTGCCGTTGAGGGCCCGCTCCAGAGGGATCGTCACCTGACGCTCCATCTCCTCCGGGGCCAACCCCGAGACCTGGGCGACGACCTCGACCTGAACATTGGTCACGTCGGGGTATGCCTCGACCGGCGTCCGCAGGTAGGCGTAAACGCCGAACACCGCGATCATCAAGGTCACGGCGATCACCGCCAGGCGACGCTGAATACAGAGCGCGATGAGCCGGTAAAGCATGGGGATCGAAGCGATCGAGGCGGTCGAAGTGGATGCGGGTGTCGGCGTACAGCGTTACGCGTCGAGACGTTACGACGTTCGAGCGTCATGCGACGGCCGCCGGAGGATAGTGCGTGGACGCGTCGTGACGCAACTTGTCGCCACGATGAAACCGGAACATCAAGTCCGCTATCGCTGTCCACCACGTGGGCGTGGCGAATACTTGCAGATTCATCGCGCGCGGGTGATCGTGCGCTTTGCATCGCGATGCATCGGGTCGTCCTCACAGCCGTCCTCCTTGCGAGCTTCCCCGGCTGTTCGCCGCCGAAGCCCGAGCATTGCTCCGCCGACGTCGCCGGTTGCCCGCGTAGCCTCTACGCGATGGATGTCCCGACGCTCGCGCGTGCGCTCCAGCGCGGGCAGGTGCGGGTCCTCGATCTGCGAGATCTCGCCGAGTACACCGCGGGCCACATCCCCGGCGCCGCGCACCTCGACCCCGAATCTCTGCGCGCCGTGGTCGGCGGCTTGCCCGGCCAGGTCGCGCCGGCCCACAGCGTCGGCACCGTGCTCGCCGCCGCAGGCATCGGCGCCGGTGACAGCGTCGTCGTCTACGACGCGGACAATGGACCCGCCGCCGCTCGCTCCCTGTGGACCCTCCTGTACTACGGCTGGTCGTCCGGGCGCGTGCACGTGCTCGACGGCGGCTTCGCGGCCTGGACGACGATCGATGGTTCCGTCGTGCCCGGCGAGCCGGCTCTGGCGACCCGAAAAGTCGTGCACCTGGCGACCCCCACCAACGAGCGCCGCGTGAGCGCCTCGTGGGTGGCCGGGCACCTCGGCGACCCGAAGGTCGCCCTGCTCGACGCGCGCACGGCTGAAGAGTACGCCGCGGGGCACATCCCGGGCGCCGTGCACCTGCCCTGGCAGTCGACGCGCACCGGCACGACCTTCCTCGGCGACGACGCGATGCTCGCGCTGTACGGCGACACCTTCGACGCCGCGACCGTGACCGTCTACGACGACACCGGCCTGCGCGCGAGCGTACTCTGGCTGACCCTCAAGATGCTGGCGCACCCGGACGTGCGCATCTACGACGGCTCCTGGTCGGAGTGGAGCGCCCGCGCCGACCTGCCGAAGGCCACGGGCATGACACCGTAACGACTAGAACGCGAGGCCGAAGCTGACGCCGCCGCCGCGAGGCAGCGCGACCGGCCCGGCCGACAGCAGGCGCACCCGCCCGCGCGACCCGAGCGCATACCCGGGGGCCTCGATGCGCTCGAGCCGGCGAAAGTTCCTCCGCCACAGCACACCGCCCGCGATCATCATGCCGACGGATACACCCATCACGCCGTAGGACGTGTAGGTCACCGGCGCGGCGTCGTTGCGGGGCAACGCGAGGAAGAACATCGCCGCCGCGACCACACCGACGCCCACGCCTCCGAACACCAGGCCGCGGCCGACGTCACGCTGGCGGCGATACTTGGCCTCGACGAATTGTTCAAAGGTCCGCGTGTCACTCCCGCGGCGATACTCCTGCCACAGGCCATCGAGGTCCAGCTTGGTCCGCGCCTCGAGGTCCCGATGCGCCCGCTCGTCGTCCGCGGCGCGGACGACCGGGCTGCTCAGACCGACAACGGCGCCGAGGAGGACGCAGGACAGGACAGGAAGCGGCGCGCGCACGCGGGCCAGGATACTAGAAGCGCAGCCGCAGGGCCATGCCGCCGCCGCCAGGCACCATTTGCGGCGCGACGGCAATATCGGGGGAGTCGGTGTGCCGCCGGTCCGTGCGCACGTTGAACTCGGCCAGCGCCGAGTCGCGCTTGCCCTGACGTCCCGCGAGCACCCCGAGCGTGATCGCCGGGACCGCCAGCGCGACGCCCAGCGCCAGCATCGTCGCGCCCGCGGTGATGTAGCGGCGTTGACCGTAGGCGTCCGCCGAGGTCGACGGGATGAAGCCCAGCATGAACGCGCCGCTCGCGATCAACGCGCCGCTCGCCGTGATCACGAGGATCGCAGGCTTGACCAGCTTGCGGCGCCTCTGCTCGACCTCGCGGGCCTCCTTCGCCTTGCGCCGCAGCACCAGCGCCTGTTGCTGCCGCCCCGCCGCCGCGGGCCCGGGCCCGAGTACGACCAGCCGCTCGAGGTCCGAGGCCTGCGCCGACAGATACGCCTCGCTCGGCTGGTAGCGCTCGGCCAGCTCACCGAAGGCCTCCGCGCGCAGCTCGAGCGGCGCGGACCACTTCGGCTCCATCTCGATCGCCAGGTCGAGACGAGCGACCGCCTCGCTGAAGTCGCGGCTGCGCATCAAGCCCTGCGCATCGGTGTACGCCGCCGTCGCCGACGGGTCGTGCGACCCCGCGCTCCCCGGCCGGGCCAGCGGATCCCGGGCCAGCGGATCCTCGGCCAGAGCGGACGCTGGCGCGGTGACCGTCGCGACGGAGACGAGGACAGCGAGCCAGCGTGAGCGGGCGGGACTGCGGCGCATGGTCGGATGATACATCAGCACGACCCGCGTCGCTCAACCGGCCGCGATCGACTGCAGCGGGCTGCCGAGGATCGTCTCGAGGGTGTACTCGGCGTCGAAGTACGACCGATAGGCGTCGAGCGCCTCGGTCTGGATGCGCAAGAAATTCTCACGGGCCACGAACACCTCGAGGATGTCGACCTCGCCGAGCTCGAAGGCCCGCTGTAGTAAGTTGAGGTTCTCCTGGAAGCGCGGCACGACCTCGCTCGAGTAGGTGCGCACGCGCTCGGCCGCGGTGTTGAGGGCGTCGACCGCTCGCAACGCGCTCAGGGCCAGGCCATAGCGCGTGGCCTCCAGCTCCTGCTCGGCGACCGTCAGCTCGGCCCGCGTCTGGGCGCGGTTGGCCTGGTTACGCTTCCACAGCGGCAGCGGCAACGTGAACATGAACATGGCGATCTTCGAGGCGCTCGCGGCACCCGGCTCGAACTCGCGGCCGATATACACGCCGACCTGCGGCTCGGGCAGGCCATCGCGGTCCGCCGAGCTGACGCGCGCGTGGCCGAGGGTGACCGCGGCAGCGCGTGCCCGCAGCGCCGGGTGCTCCTGTTGCACGCGCGCGATCAGGTCGGCCGCCGTACTCGCACGGATCGGCGCCGGCAGGTTGCCGGCCGGCGTCACCAGCTGTCCCGGAGGGAAGCCCGCGAGCTCGCTGAGGTGAATGCACGCGAGGCGATACTCGAGATCCGCGTTGAGCTTGGCTTGCCGCGCCTGGGCCAGCTCGCCAGTGGCGACCCGTACGCGCAGGCCGGAGATCTCGCCCGCCTGCGCCCGTCGCTGCCCGACCTCCAACAGCCGCGTCGAGAACGCCTGCGTGCGCTCCGCCGTGACCGCTCGCTCTCGCGCCAGCACGGCCATGTTGTAGGCGTAGTGGACGTTCGCGTGGACCTCCCACTGGATCTGCGCGAGCTCCTTGTCGAGATAATCGCGGTAGCGCCGGCCGGACTTGATCCGCAGGCCGCGCTCGCCGCCGATCTCGATCGGCTGGTTGAGCGTGCTCTGCAATTCGAAGTGCCTGCCGAAGTCGTTCCAGCGCCGCCCGATACCGACGTACAGCTGGGGGTTGTCGGGCAACAGGGGCTTCGCCCCGGCCACCGCCGCGTCGCCGAGCTGGAGCCGCGCCCGCGACACACGCACGCGCATCGCGTTGTCCTTCGCGTGCCTCACGATCGCGTCGAGCGGCAGCGACTGGGCGCCGCGCAGCACGCCGGGGTCCACCGGCACGACATCCGCCGATGAACCGGTCGAGCCCGATGAACCAGAACCAGCAGCCGGCGCAGGCGTGAGGAGCGGCGGCGGTGCGTCGCGACCTGCCGTCGCGGGGCGCGATCTACCCGGCGCCGGAGCGGCCTGCACGAGCGACGCGAGCAAGCTCGTCGTCGTTGCGAGCACGGCGCCCGCCCGGGCAGCCGCCCGAAGGCGCAGCATTCTGGGGACCGCACGAGATCGATGGTTCATGACGGAGCGGGGAAAACGGCCGGCGCAAAATCGAGGACGCGTCAAAGGCCGCGATGGGGGCCGAGACGGCGAAAACTAGGGGTCTTTCGGCGGCCGGACCGGCCGGTCGAGAAGCGCGCAGAGTGTAACATGTGGCCTCGTGCGCTCAGGCGGCTGCGCCCGTCCCCGTCGGTGTTGAACGGTGTTTTTCGGCGTGAGGGTCATCTCTTGACTTGGCCCGGTGCTGGAGTATTTCTACCCCTCACTGTCGTCGCCATGACGAAGCCGGACATTCATGTCGTATGCTGCGTGCGTGCGTCAGTTCCGGCGCTCGCAAGCTCGCTCATCACGATGTACGCCATGCGCATGAGTCCGTTTCCATCACGTCGTGCCTCCGGCAGCGATGCACGTCGTGCCTCCGGCAGCGATGAAGCGCTCGCAGGGGGCATGTCTGCTTTCCTGCTCGCGATGTTCGCGGTCTGGTTCGCGCTCTCGATGCTGTTGCTCGGCTGCTCCGACAACGAGGCCGCGGCGCACGACAGCCAGGCTGCCACCGCGCCGACGCTGCCATACTTCGACAACGGCGTCGTGCGCCTGCCCCCGGCCTTCGCGCAGCGCATCGGCCTCAAGACCCAGGACGCCACGGTCACGACCATCTCGCCGGTCATCTACGTCACCGGCGTGATGGAGTTCGACGAGCAGCGGATCGCCGCGGTCGGCTCGCGGATCTCCGGGCGCGTCAGGGAAGTGCGCGTCATCGAGGGCACCAAGGTCAAGCCCGGCGACACGCTGGCGACCATGGAGAGCGCCGAGCTCGGCAAGGCCCAGGCCGACATCTTCGCCGTCAAGGCGCGGGCGCAGTACGCCGATACCGATGAGGAGCGCAAGAAGAAGCTGCTGTCGGAGGGCATCGCCTCGATCCGCTCGGCCGAGCTCGCCGCCCAGGAGTCGCTGATCACCGATGCCGAGCTGCGGGCCGCCAAACAGCGCGTCCAGGCCCTCGGCGGCAGCGCCAGCGGCAAGTCGCTCGGGGTCATGGCATTGACCAGCCCGATCGAGGGCGACGTCGTCAAGGTGCACGTATTCCGCGGCCAGGCCGTCGAGCCCAGCTACACCGCCTTCACGATCGCCGACCGCAGGTCCCTGTGGGTCCGCCTGTCCGTGTTCGAGGGCGAGGTCGGCAACGTCCACGTCGGCGACCCCGTCGAGATCTCGGCGCAGGTGACCCCCAACGAGCTCCTGACCGGCACCGTCACGTTCATCAGCACCGTGCTCGACGCCGCCAATCGCAGCGCCGAGGTCCGCGTCATCGTCCCCAACGAGGACGGCAAGCTCCGCGTCGGACAGGCCGTCAACGCCCGCATTCGCCCGAGCGCGGCCAGCAAGAGCGCGCTCGCCGTGCCACGCCTGGCGATCGTGCAAGTCGACGGCAAGCCGACCGTCTTCGTCGCGGTCGACGACACCGGCGTGGTCCCCAGGCCGATCGAGCTCGGGGTCCAGGGCGCCGACCTCGTCGAGGTCACGAGCGGCCTGAACCCCGGCGACAAGGTCGTCATCGAGGGAGTGTTCGCTCTCAAGTCCGAGCTGTTCCGCTAGGCGCTCCCCACCATCATGCTCGGCTCGCTGATCGACATCTCCATTCGCCTGCGTTACATGATGCTCGTCCTGCTGGGCGTGCTCATGGTCGGTGGCATCGTCGCCGCCCGCACCCTCCCGATCGACGCCATCCCCGATATCTCCGGCATCCAGGTCTCGGTGCTCACCGACGCCCCGGGCTTGTCGGCGCTCGAGGTCGAGCGCAACGTCACTTTCCCCATGGAGAACGCCCTAAACGGTGTTCCTGGCATGGTGGAGCTGCGCTCGGTCTCACGCGCGGACATCTCCGCGATCACGATCGTGTTCGCCGACGACACCGACCCGTGGTTCGCCAGACAGCTGGTATTCGAGCGCATGTTGCAGGCGAAGAACGACCTGCCTGCCAACATTCCGACCCCGCAGATCGCCCCGCTGATGACCGGCCTCGGCGAGATCTATCAATTCGTCGTGCGCTCTCCGGTGCACTCGCGCAAGCAGCTGCGCACGATGCTCGACTGGGAGATCGTGCCGCGCCTGCGTGGCATCCCCGGCGTCATCGAGGTCAACACCATGGGTGGCGACCTCAAGCAGTTCCAGATCGTCGTCGAGCCCGCCAAGCTCGCCGCGTTCAACCTGACGATCCGCGAGCTCACCGACACCCTCCAGCGATCCAACAGCGTCGTCTCCGGCGGCTACCTCGACCGCGGCGCCGAGTCCTTCACCCTGCGCGCCGTCGGCACCTTCGCCGGCCTCGAGGACATCGGCAACGTCGTCGTCAAGACCTCCCCCGGCGGCCAGCCCGTGCTCGTCAAGCACGTCGCCACCGTCC
>JAYUXQ010001297.1:0-6487 GCA_043752905.1 Nannocystis sp.
CTCGTGGAACATCGAGGTCGTGGTGAGGCCCTCGCCGAACAACGCCGCGGTCATGCGCCCGGTGCCGGCGAGCTTCTGCGCGTGGGCCTGGCCGGCGGCGAGCGGGAGGTGCAGGCCGAGGGTCTCCGGCGCGTGGCCGATGCCGAGGTCCGCCGCCGCGATCGCCCCCGGTCGGCCGTTGTACGCGCCACCGAGCACCTGCGTCGCGAACTCGTCGACATCCATTCCCCGGATCGGCGCGAGCGCGAGGTCTCGCACGCTGGGATACAGCCAGTCCTCGGGTCCGGCGAGGGTCGCGCTGAGCACCGTCGCCGCCTCCTCACCCGCGCTCGAGACCCACATCGGCAAGCCGAGCCGCGACAGGCGAAGGTCGAGCAGACGCGCCGCCACCAGCCGCTTGTACAGCGCGCGCAGGTCGAGGCCATGCGCCGCTCGCCGGTCGAGGAGTTGACCCTCGGGGTCGAGGCTGTGCTCCACACCTTCGGGATCCCAGGGAGACGGTTCCAGCGCCACGGTGGTCACGGGTTGTATCTGCCGCCCAAAACCCCGTCAAGGCCGGAATTCCCGCGAGTATTCCCGTGAGCGTGGCCAGGCCCCGCGTGTGCGTTATGCCAGACAGTCCGCGTCAGCAAGCCCACCCGCCGTCGATGTCGAGCACCTGACCGGTGATGTAGCGCGCGCCGTCGCCGAGCAGGAACTCGACCGCCGGGGCGATGTCCCCCGGCTCGCCGACGCGACCGAGCGGCACCTCGGCGGCATACTCCGCGTAGCCGACCTCACCGAAGCCGTGCGTCATGTCCGTACGTAACATTCCCGGCGCCACCGCATTGACGCGGATCTGCAGCGGCCCGAGCTCCCGCGCCAGCGCCCTCGTCGCGCCCTCGAGCCCGGCCTTCGCCGCCGAGTACGCGACCATCCCGGCGAGCCCGCGTCGCGCCAGGTTCGAGCTGACGAACACCAGCGAGCCCCCACGCGCGACCCGACCTTCCCGCAACAGCGCGCGACAGATCCTCAGTGGCGCCCCGAGGTCACCCTCGAGCTGCGCCGTGATCGGGTCGACGCCGTCGACGCCGCCCTCCGCGAACGCCCCACGCAGCACCACCCCCGCGTTTAGCACCACCCCCGCCAATGTACCCCCGGGCCCGAGCGCCGCCTCCATTGCCTCGACCACGCGCGGCCAGCCCTCCGCCAGCGTCAGGTCGGCCATCACCAGGCGCAGCCCGGGGCCGATCGCCGCCTCGGTCGCCGCCGCCGCGACCACATCCCGGCGATACACGCCGAGCACCTGGTACCCACCCGCCACCAGCCTCTGCGAGATCGCGCGACCGATGCCACGCGTCGCTCCGGTCACCAGCACGTACGGGGCGGACTCTCGTAAATTTTTCATCATGTCCCTTCGACCAGGATCTCGTCGGTCGGAATGAAGCGCGGCTGATCGCAGCAGAACAGTGTCGCCACGCCCGCGCCGGTGTTCACGTAGTCGTGCACCTGGCCCTGCGACCATGTCACCGGGGCCAGCCCGACGAGCTTCTCCCCGCAGCGCAGGATCTCCCCGCGCACGTGCCACTCGAGCTCGCGCATGATCGCATGATGATGCGACGACAGCGTCGCGCCGGGATCGATGTGCAGTAGATACAGCCCCGCCTCCGCGGTCTCCAACACCACCTCGACCGTGCCGAAGCGCGAGGACTCGTGGTAGCGCGGATAATCCACCGGCCGCCGCCGCACCTCGACGCCGGCCGACGCCGCCCGCCCGCGCAGCGCCTCCGGCTTGTCGAGCCGCAGGCGCACCGCCATCACCCCCGGGTGCACCGCGAGCAGCATCGCCGACAGCTCCTCGGCTGCCGACTCGAGCAGGCGATAGCGACGAAACTTGAGCAGCGCCGCGATCTCGTCGGCGACGCGGTCATAATTGCAGGTGTCGCCGATCACCGCCGACCTGCCCGCGGCCGCCAGGTCCATCGTCAGCTCGACCTGGACGAACAGCGGCTGCTCGCGCGTACGCTCGTCGGGGTTGATGCCGATCATGCAACCGACCTCGAGGTCGCGGATCCGGATCGCGTCGCGCGCCATGTCCCGAGTTTGTAGGCCAGGTCCGAGGCGACCGCCACCCTGGTATAACCGCCCGCCGTGAGCTCACCATGACAGCCCCCGCGACAGCCCTCGCAGCCCCCGTCGTGATGAAGTTCGGCGGCAGCAGCGTCGCCGACCTCGACCGCCTGCGTGCCGTGGCCCGCCGCGTCGTCGAGCGCGCCGCGATCCAGCCCACCGTGGTCGTCGTGTCGGCGATGGGCAAGACCACCAACGCCCTGCTGGCCCAGGCACGCGCCCTCGCCGAGCCTCCGCCTGCGCGCGAGCTCGACATGCTGCTCAGCACCGGCGAGCGCGAGGCGATGACCCTGCTGGCGATCGCCATCCACGCTCTCGGCGGCCGGGCGATCAGCCTGACCGGCTCGCAGTGCGGCATCATCACCGATCATCAGCACGGCCGCGCCCGCATCATGGAGGTCCGGCCGTTTCGCATCCTCGACGAGCTCGCCGCGGGCCACATCGTCATCGTCGGCGGCTTCCAGGGCGTCAGCTACAAGCGCGAGGTCACCACGCTCGGCCGCGGCGGCTCCGACAGCACCGCCGTCGCCCTCGCCGCGGCGCTCACCGCCGACTGCGAGATCTACTCCGATGTCGATGGTGTCTACTCCGCCGACCCGCACGAGGTCCCGGACGCCCAACGCATCCCCGAGGTCTCCTACGAGACCATGCAGGCCCTCGCCCGCGCTGGCGCCAGGGTCCTGCACAGCCAGGCCGTGCAGCTCGCCGAGGAGCGCGGCATCGCGATCTACGCGCGACACACGAGGCCCGAGCACACCGGCGAGACCATCATCCGGCGCAACCCCGCCGTCGTCCCCGGCGTCCTCGCCGTCACCTCCGACGCTGCGATCGCCGCGGTGAGATTGACCCTCGTCCCCGGACGCCCGCGCCGGACCGCCGAGCTCGCCGCGGCGCTCGGACCTCTCGGGCTGCGTTCGTTGCACATCGACGAGCGCGGCGCGTCCGGTGTGCTCTCATGGACGCAGAGAACCGACGCCGCCGCCGTCCTCGACCGCATCGGCTCCCTCGCCCGGTCGCTCGGCGCCGACCTCCTCGAGCTGCGCTGCGACGACGGCCTCGCGCAGGTGAGCTGCATCGGCGTCGGCCTCGAGGACCGACCCGACATCGTCACGCAGGCGTGCGAGCTGCTGCGCACGGCCAGCATCGAGGTCTCGCAGGTGCTCACCGACACGCGCGCGCTGGCCTTCGTGGTCCCTGGACACCAGCGGATCACCGCGGTCCGCGAGCTGCACGCGGCGTTGATCTCGACGCGCGCGAAGCCGGACGCGACGCCCTTTTAAAAGCGGCGGCGACTTGCGTTTCGAGGGAGGACGTTTACCCTCCGCGCCCCGCCCAGGAACCGCGGTGAATCCCGCCGACCTCGTCACGTCTGAGGCACGGCTTGGCCGCCCGGGCCCGCTATTTCTTGAAGTACTCCGAAGGAACTACTCCCATGTTGAAGCACCTTACGATCGCCTCCTGCATCGCCCTCCTGTCCGCCTGCACGGTCGTCTCGGACGACAGCGCGTCCGCCAGCAACTCCAGCACGGCGACCGACACCGCCGGCACCACCGCCAGCGGCACCACCTCCGGCACCACCACCGACGCCCCGACCACCGCCAACCCGACCACCGGCACCACCACTGACGCCCCGACCACCGGCGCGACGACCACCGGCACCACCACCGACGCCCCGACCACCGGCGCGACGACCACCGAGGACACCACCGGCGGCGGCAGCATCAGCATTGGCACCACCGGAGGCGACACCGGGACCACCGGCGGCGACACCGGGACCACCGGCGGCGTCGTCGGCTGCGGCTGGGCCATGGAGGGTTACTACGCCTGCGCCGACATGGGCGGCGAGGCCGACGCGGTCGACCCGATGATGATGGACCCGATCGCCTGCCCCCAGGACATCATGGAAGATGCCGCGTGCAACGACATGGGCATGGGCCCGATCGGCACGGTCGGCTGCTGCGCCCCCGGAGGCCTCAACTACTTCTGCAACCAGGGCAAGGTCTTCCTGGACGACTGCAACATGGAATAGGCGGCCTCCCGCCGACCTCCGACCCCGGCTCCTTCACGGCGCCGGGGTCGCTGCGTTTAACCGCCTTACTCGTGGACGATGACCGTGCTGCCCGGGCTCTCGTCGGTCGAGTTCACGCCATGCCAGCCCTCGGGCAAAAACGGCGTGGTCCACTGGAACAGCCAGCGCGCGTCACTCGGCCCGAGGTTGACGCAGCCGTGGCTGCGCACCGCCCCGAAGCCCTTGTGCCAGAACGCGCCGTGCAGCGCGTAGCTGCCGTAGAAGAACATGGTCCAGGGGACATCCTGGATCGAGTAGTTGCCGTCCGACGCCGAGTTGCCGTCCATCGTCGTCGAGATGTGCTTGCTGTAGATCCGCCAGCGCCCCTTCGGCGTGTCGTAGGGGTCCTCCGGAGAGCCCTTCTTCCCGGTCGAGACCAGCGTCGTGTACACCGGCCGCGTGCCCTCGTAGGCGACGAGCATCTGCTTCGAGATGCTGACATCGACCCAGCGCTCCCACGGCTCGAGCCCCTTCGGGAGCGGCTGGGGGTCGGGGATGTTGAGGTGGTCCTTGCGGATCAGCAGGCGCTCGGACGTGATCATGTACGGCTTGCCGCCGACCTCCGTCTCCTCGTCGAGGTCGACGAACACCCGCCGGTCGAGCGTCCTGACCGCCTTGAGCTTGTTGTCCGCCGTCAGCTCGATCAGCTTGGTCTCCTTCTTCGTGTATCCGAAGGGGTAGCCGATCTCGCCGAGCGCGACGCCCTGGAAGTCCTTGGCCTCGTAGCGCGACACCTCGCTCGCACCGACGTAGGCGCCACGCGCGGTCCGGTAGTAACTCCGACCCTGCTCGACCACCTTCTCGCCGAGCGACAAAAAGAACCCGCGCTCGAGCCACGGCGTGTCCGGGCTGAGCGGCAGCTTCATCGCCAGCAGCTCCTCCTGCGGCACCGCCGGGTCGACCACCGGCGCCGCCTCGGCCGGCTCGGTCACTGGATCCGCCGGCTTCTCGGGCGCCTTCTCGGCCATCGCCGCCAGTCGCACCCGCTCGCGATCCGCCCGCTGCACCTCCATCGCCTGCAGCTCGAGGTCGGTCGGCACGCGCCACCACATCGGCCCGTTCCAGCGACGCACGAAGCCGTAGTCATACGGAAGCGCGTGGTCGAGGCGCGGCGCCGGCGGTGGAAACTTCGACGCGATCTCCTTCGCGCGGTCGACCACCAGACCCTTGCTCGCGCACGCGAAGCCGCCGGCCGGCAGCGCATAAAACCCGTTCTTGCAGCCCTCCCCCTCGATGCGCTCGCCGACCTTCATGCGCGTACCGATCCGCATGTAGCCGAGCTTGGGCGAGTTGAGATCCGGCTGGCTGTACACCGTCACCACCTCGTAGCCGGCCATCGCGTACACCGTCAGCGCCTCGGGCGGAGGCACCGGCACAGGCGGCTTGATCAGCCCGTAGTCCTCGGGCGGGCCGACCTCGGGGTCGAGCAGCGAGGGCAGGTCGAGCGGCGCCGCGGTCTCGGCCCCGACCTCCGCCGACGCGGCCTCTGCACCACCCTCGTCGCCCGCCTCGCCGCCGCTCGACAACTCCGGCTCGGGCTCCGGCAACTTCCCCGGACGCGTCGTCACCGAAGATGGACGCACGACCGGCATCTCCACGACCGCCGCCTCGCCGCAGGTCAGCAGCGACGCTCCGGACACGGCGGCCACGAGCCAGCGTCGGGGGGGACTGAACATGCGCACTGCATAGCGCACGCTCCGGCCGCGGGGAAGATTCCGGCACATTCGCGAGACGAGCGCAAGAAACGCCCTCCCGGCCCGCCGGGCAGCGAGTGCACCGCCTCGACCGCCGAGGCGGCGCCCACCTGCACGCGATCCTCCTCACGCGGCGCGAGCGCACCGCCGGCTCAGGACCGGGTGCCCGCGAACCACTGCGCCAGCGTCGGCTCGACCCCCGCCGTCTCGAGGCGAGCGATCGCCTCCTTCATCTCCTCGCGCTTGCCACCCTTCTCATCGAGCAGCACCAGCAACGGATAGGACCCGGCGTCGCCGCTCCAGCGCCGGCGTAGCGCGTCGAACTCGTCCATGCGCGTCGCGGCCTTCCAGTCCTCCTCCTTGAGCTCGAAGAGCCGCACGTCGCCGATCTGCTCGGCCGGGTGGCGGTTGCCGAGCTCCGTCTCGAGCTTGCGACACGGCTCGCACCAGTCCGCGCTAAACAGCACCGCGACCCGCTTGCCCTCGCCGACCGCCGCGACCCGCAGCCGGTCGAACATCGCCTCCAGCTTCTCCTCGTCGCGCGGCCGCAGCCGCCGCAGCTCATAGCCGACGTCGGGCGTGACCACCGGCACCTTGATCGTCGTGTTCGCGGGCC
>JAYUXQ010001298.1:0-6476 GCA_043752905.1 Nannocystis sp.
CAAGCTCGACGGTGTTCTGACACCACGCCACCAGATTCCGGGTCTATGCTCGCGGACCTCCCGGGCCGCGCCATGGAACTCAAGATTCAGGACCTCACCAAGACCTATCCCAACGGCGTGCGGGCACTGCGGGGGATCAGCCTCACGATCCCGGTCGGCATGTTCGGGCTGCTGGGACCCAACGGCGCCGGCAAGTCGACCCTGATGCGCACGATCGCCACGCTGCAGGACCCCGACGCCGGCAGCATCCGCTTCGGTGAGCTCGACGTGCTCCGCCAGAAGTCGCAGCTGCGCGAGGTCCTCGGCTATCTCCCGCAGGAGTTCGGGCTCTATCCGAACCTCTCGCCCGAGGCGATCCTCGAGCACTTCGCGGTGCTCAAGGGTCTACACAATCGCGGTGAACGCAACGCCCAGGTCAAGGCGCTGCTCGAGCAGACCAACCTCGCCGCCGTGCGCAAGAAGGCTGTCGGCGGGTTCTCGGGCGGCATGAAGCAGCGCCTCGGCATTGCGATCGCGCTGCTCGGTCGCCCGCGCCTGGTCATCGTCGACGAGCCGACCGCCGGCCTCGACCCGACCGAGCGCCACCGCTTCCTCAACCTGCTCGGGGAGATCGGCGAGGACGTCGTCGTCATCCTCAGCACGCACATCGTCGAGGACGTCGCCGAGCTGTGCCCCAACTTCGCGATCATCGCTGGCGGGCAGCTGCGTTACACCGGCAAGCCCGAGGCCGTGCTCGCCACCCTGCGCGGCAAGATCTGGCGAAAGGTGACCACCCGCGCCGAGCTGCCGGGCTTACAGAAGGACCTGCGCGTGATCTCGACGCGCCTGATCACCGGCCGCCCCGTGATCCACGTCCACCACGACGCCGCGCCGGGCCCCGACTTCGAGCCCGTCGAGCCCAGCCTCGAGGACGTGTACTTCCACCACATGGCTGACGCCTCGCGCGCCGACGCGGGGGCCGCATGAACCAGCTAAACCAGCTCAGTCAGCTCAGTCAGCTCCTCAGTGTCGCGGCCTTCGAGGTTCGCTACCACCTGCGCCGCCCGACCACCTACGTGTTCATGGCGGCGATGTTCCTGCTCGCCTTCCTGTTCGCCACCACCGATGCCGTGCAGATCGGCGGCGTCGCCGGCAAGATCGTCATCAACTCGCCGTGGGCGATCAACACCGTTGTGATGATCCTGAGCCTCGTCGGCATGGTCTTCACCTCCGCGATCAGCGGCACGGCTATTTTGCGCGACTTCGAGTTCAAGTCGCACGAGCTGCTGTTCACCACCCGCCTGAGCAAGCCCAGCTTCGTGCTCGGCCGCTTCCTCGGCGCCTACGCCGTCACCGTCCTGGTATTCGCCGCCGTCCCCCTCGCCCTCGGCCTCGCCACCTACTGGCCGTGGACCGACCCCGACAAGCTCGGGCCCGGCGGACTCGCCAACTACCTCTGGCCGATGCTCGTCTACGTGCTGCCCAACGCCATGCTCGCCTGCGCGCTGTTCTTCGCGGTCGGCATCTTGACGCGCAGCTTCGTCGCCGTGTACGTGCAAGGCGTCGCCCTGTTCGTCGGCTACTCCATCGCGCTGAGCCTGCTCTCCGACCTCGACGACGAGACCCGCGCCGCCCTCGTCGACCCCTTCGGCATCATCGCCACCAACCTCGTCCAGCGTAACTGGACCGTCGTCGAGAAGAACAGCCTGCTGCTCCCGCTCGACGGCCTGTTGCTCCTCAACCGCGTCCTGTGGGTCGGCGCCGCCATGCTCGTGCTCGCCGCCGCCCACCGCATGTTTCGCATGGAGGCCTTCGTCCGCGGCCGCCGCAGCAAGCGTCGGGAGCGGGCCGAGGCCGCCGCCGCCGAGCTGCCCGAGGTCTCGATCCAGACCAGCAGCACCCTCCCCCGCGCGACCCCGCAGCCGATCCGCAAGCTCGCCGTGCTACGCGCGCTGGTCGTCCTCTACTACCGCGACATCGTCAGCGCGCGCATCTTCAAGGCCCTGGTCGCGATCGGCATCGCCCTCACCCTGAGCAACGCCCGCAACGCCGACCTTCTGTACGGCACCTCGATCTATCCGGTCACCTACTCGATGATCGACATCATCGGCAGCTTCGGCCTGCTCTTTATCATCATCACGGCGCTCTACTCCGGCGAGATGCTGTGGCGCGAACGCAGCCTGCGCTGCGACCAGATCCTCGACGCCACCCCCGTGCCGACCGACCTCGTGTTCGTCAGCAAGATCCTCGCCATGGTGCTCGTCCACGCGCGCATCATCGCCATCCTGATCGGCGTCGGCATCGCCGTGCAGCTCCTCAAGGGCTATCACCACCTCGAGATCCCCGTCTACCTCGGCTTCCTCTACGGCTTCGTGCTCCCGAGCCTCGTCCTCACCGTCCTGCTCGCGTTTTTCCTGCACGTCCTCGCCAACAACAAGTTCCTCGGCATCGTCCTCGTCGTTCTCTACTACATCCTGACCATCGTCCTCGCCCTGTGGGGCGTCGACCACCGCCTCTACACCTTCGACGGCGCACCGACCCCGGTCTACTCGGCCATGAACGGCTTTGGCCCCCACGTCGACGCCTACTACTGGTTCACCGCCTACTACCTCGCCTTCGTCCTGCTGCTGCTGGCCTTTGGCCACCTCCTGCTCGTCCGCGGCACCGTCTCCGGCTTTCGGGCCCGCATGCGGGCCGCTCGCGCGCGCATGACCCCGCGCTGGTTCGCCTTCGCCGGCCTGTGCCTGCTCGCCTGGCTCGGCCTCGGCGCCTTTATCCACCACAACACCGACCTCCTCAACGTCTACCGCAGCGCCGACGACCGCGACGCATTGCAGGCCGAGTTCGAGCGCGACTACAAGCAATACGAGCACCTCCCGCAGCCGCGGGTCGTCGCCAGCGAGCTCACCGTCGACATCTTCCCCGAGCGCGGCCACATGCGCGCGAAGGGCATCTACAAGCTCGTCAACCGCAACGCGGTGAACATCGAGCAGGTCCACCTCACCCTCAACGAGCAGATCACCGTCCACGCCCTCGGCTTCGACCGCCCGTCCGAGGTCGTCTCGGACGACCTGCGCATGCGCTACCAGATCCACCGCCTCGCCGCCCCGCTGCGCCCCGGCGAGTCGCTGACCCTCCACTACGACATCGCCTACGACCGCGAGGGCTTTGGCAACAACGGCCGCCTGACCGCGATCGTCGACAACGGCAGCTTCTTCAACAACGGCGACTTCCTGCCTGGCATCGGCTACAACCCGCAGGCCGAGCTCGCGGACGACGACAAGCGCAAGGAGCAGAAGCTGCCCCCACGCGAGCGCATGGCCGCGATCGACGACGAGCGTGCCTGGCAGAACACGTACATCGGCCACGACGCCGACTGGATCGACTTCGCCGCGACAGTGTGCACCAGCACCGACCAGATCGCCATCGCCCCGGGGTACCTCCAGCGTGAGTGGACCGAGGGCGACCGGCGCTGCTTCGCGTACAAGATGGACGCCAAGATCCTCCCGTTCTACGCCTTCATGTCGGCCCGCTACGCCGTGCTACGCGACAAGTGGACCCCCGCGTCGGGCCCCGCCGTCGACATCGAGATCTACTATCAGCCTGGCCACGAGTACAACCTGGCGCGCATGGTCGACGGCATCAAGAAGTCGCTCGACTACTTCACCACCCACTTCTCCCCGTATCAGCACCGTCAGGTCCGCATCCTCGAGTTCCCGCGCTACGCCCAGTTCGCGCAGGCCTTCCCGAACACGATCCCCTACTCGGAGAGCATCGGCTTCATCGCCCGCGTCAAGCCCGACGACCCCGAGGACGTCGACTACCCGTTCTACGTCACCGCCCACGAGGTCGCGCACCAGTGGTGGGCCCACCAGGTCATCGGCGCCGATGTCCAGGGGTCCACCATGCTCTCGGAGTCGCTGGCCCAGTACTCGGCCCTCATGGTGATGGAGAAAGAGTACGGTCGCGACAAGATGAAGCGCTTCCTCGCCTACGAGCTGCGCAGTTACCTGCGCGGCCGCGGCAGCGAGCGCAAGAAGGAGCTGCCGCTCGCGCTCGTCGAGAACCAGCCATACATCCACTACAACAAGGGCTCGCTGGTGTTCTACGCGCTGCGCGACTACATCGGCGAGGACCGCCTCAACGCCGCGCTGGCCCGCTACATCAAGCAGGTCGCGTTCCAGCCCCCCCCCTTCACCACCACCCGCGACCTGATCAAGATCCTCCGCGAGGTGACCCCGGCGGACCAGCAGCACCTGATCGAGGACATGTTCGAGACGATCACGCTGTTCGACAACAAGGTCGTCACCGCCTCCGCCCTGCCGCGCGACGGCAAATTCGTCGTCACCCTCGAGCTCGCCACGCGAAAGCTGCGCGCCGACGGCCTCGGCGTCGAGACGGAGATCCCGATCGCCGACGAGATCGACGTCGGCGTGTTCGCGGCCCCCTCGCCCGGCGAGGAGCTCGGCCGGCCCCTCTACCTCGAGCGCCGCCGCTTCACCAGCAACACCGGCACGATCGAGATCGTCGTCGACGAGGCGCCGATCCGCGTCGGCATCGACCCCTACAATAAACTCATCGACCGCAACCCCAAGGACAACACCGCGCCGATCTAGACCTCGGCGGTCAGACGTGCATGCGCCAGCCGGTGGCGCGTGCCGCCGAGCGACGCGGCGAAGCCCGCGTCGTTGGTCGCCACCACCGCCCCGGCCCCCGCGGCCGCCCGCTCGTGCAGCAGCGCCGCCAGCATCGCTGCGCCCTCTGGGTCGAGACCATTGCTCGGCTCGTCGAGGATCAGCAGCGGCGGTGAACCAGTCAGCGCGGCCAGCAAGTACGTGCGCTTGACCTGTCCGAAAGACAAGGTCGCAAGTCGCTGGTGCCATACGGCCGTCAGCCCGAGCCGCTCGCGCAACGCCTCGGGCGGCGCCGACACCCCTCGCAACGCCGCCACGAGGTCGATCAGCTCGCGCACCGACAGCTCGGGAAATGCATCCGCCGTGTCGGGCACATACGCGAGCCCCGCACGCGCCTGCGCCCCGCCTTCGAGCGCCACCCCGCCGACGCGCACCGCACCGCGATCCGGCTCGACGATGCCCGCCGCGATCCGCAGCAGCGTCGACTTGCCCGCCCCGTTCTCGCCGAGCACCAGCGCCAGTTCGCCCGCCTCACAGCGCAGGTCCACCGCCTCGAGGATCACGCGAGACCCCAGCCGCTTGCGAATTCCCAGCATCTCCAGCAGCACCTTCGCACCTCCTCGCGGGTCCCATCCGCCCGCACGCACATGTCCGATCAGCCAGGTCGATACGGCCGCCCCGGCCCACGCCACCGGCGCCCAGCTCGCCACCAGCGCCTGCACGCCCACCGCCGCGACGCACAGCAGCAGCAGCGCCCCGACCAGCCGCCCCGGCCCGCGCGTCCCCTGCCTCGCAGCCATGCGCGCCGCCAGGCTCGCCAGCACCGCCAGGGCCCCGCCGGCCAGCGCCAGCGTCCCCGACATCGCCGGCCATTGCGTCCCCGCGATCCCCCAGATCCATCCCAGCACCCCGCCAGTGACCAGCCCGAGCCCCCCACCGACCACGCCGGCAGCGAGCGTCCCGGCCGCGAGCGCCGTGCGTGCCGACGCCCCGCCAGTGCGCAGCAACCACGATGCCCGGGCCGCGGTCACGAGCATTGGACCGGCAGCGGCCGAACCCGCCGCCAGCGCGACCGGAGCCACGAACCCGCACGCATCGTACAGCCGGGCCTCTCCCGTCACGTGCCCATTGCTCCGCGCCGCCAGCCACGCCGCCCCCGCCGCGAGCCCGAACAGCAGCCCGGAGCGCAGCAGGATCGCCGCATGGCCGCGAACGAGCGACACCAGCAGCGCGCTCGCCAGCGCGATCACCCTCGGCCCACCGATCACCGCGCGTGGCCGCCCCCCCGCGCGACCCGGCGCCGCCAGCCAGGCCCGACGAAACGCGACCAGCGCGATCGGCCATGTCCCAAAGGCCAGGTACTCGACCGGCACGACAACCAACACGGCCACCGTACCGACGACCCAGCCGACCCCGATCGCCCCCGGCGGCCGCGCCAGCACCATCGCGTGCCCTGCGAGCGCCCCACCGAGCGCCGCGAGCCCGACCATGACCCCGCCGCCCGCCGACCACAACCACCACCATGGTGACTCCGCCGCGATCGTCAGCACCCCCAGCACACCGAGATGCCACCACCGCGGCACCGGCAAGCTCCGCAACCAAAAGCTCGCGGGCGTCCGCCACAGCGCGTCGATCGTCGGCATCGTGACCGACAGCCACGCGACCCACAGCAGCGCCCGCACGACCGGCGCCTGGGCCCCCGCGACGACCGTCGTCGCCTCGAGCCCATTGCCGCCGAACAGCATGCCGGCGCCCGCGAATAATCCACCGTACACCGGCAGCGCCCGACGCGACGCCGCCGCGCCCGAGCTCGCCAGGTGGCATCGCACCAGCGCCAGCGAACGCCGCACGGGCGAGACATCC
>JAYUXQ010001299.1:0-6474 GCA_043752905.1 Nannocystis sp.
GACAGCGTCGCGGTGTGGTGCAACGACCTCGGGACCGGCGTCGGCCACAGCTACGACAACATCCCGTGGGTGTGCGCGGGCGGGGCCGGCGGCTTCCTCAAGACCGGCCAGTACCTCGACGCCGGCGGCGTCGACCACAACAAGTTCCACAACACGATCCTCAGCGCGGTCGGCCTCACCAACATGGAAGGCGGCCACGTCGACGACTTCGGCGACCCCGAGCTCGAGCCCGGCGTCATCGACGGCATGATCGCGGTGTGAACCCCCGGCCCTCGCGTGACGCGAGGACATGATCGCGCGATGGGTGGGCAGATGCCCGCCCATCGTCGTGTCCGGCGGTCCGCGGGCGAGGGCCACGCCCAACCTCGCTGGCGCGGCCCCGGCTGCCCGCACAGCGCGGCGCCGGCCGCCTGTGCGAGCCCGGGCCGTGGATTCTCGGCGGCCTCGGTGGCCGCCCACGAGGTCCGGCAGTAGCCTGACACAGTGACCCGTCTGCCCCGCCGCGTCTCGCCCTGGTTCCTCGCCCTCACCCTCGTCGGCGGCGCCAGCGGCCTGCTCGGCGGCTGCGCCGGGCGTCAGGCGAGCACCGGGGGCATCGACCTCCGGCAAGGCCCCGCCTCGCGCGAGCTCGAGGCCCTGGCCGTGGCCCAGAAGGGTGCAGCCGCCGTGGCGGTCGTCTCGACCGACGTCGGCCGCGGGCTCGCCTTCGTCGTCGACCCTCGCGGCTACATGTTGACCAACCGCCACGTCGTCGAGGACGCCGATTACATCGACAACGTCACCTTCCCCGCGCAGAAGCCGGCGCGCCAGTTCGCCAGCGCGCGCATCATCTACATCGACCCGGTCCGCGACCTCGCGCTGATCAAGGTCGACGCCGACGAGCCGCTGCCTTACCTGTCCCTCGGGACAGCCCGCCCGCGACCGATCGAGGACTACCTGCACTTCCAGGACAAGGTCGTGCTGCTGACGCGGGTCGCCCAGGACGACAGCGACGGCACCGGCGGCGGCAAGACCGACAGGACCCAGCCCGGCTTCATCGCGCGCACCGGCAAGGTCCAGGAGCTCGAGGTTTACAACAAGGGTGTCGGCGCCGGCGCCTTCTTCGGGCTCACGCACGACGTCAAGAAGGGCATGTCGGGCGGCCCGGTGCTCGACCGCTACGGTCGCGCGGTCGGGGTGGTCTCATGGACCTGGAAGCACCGCGTCGGCGGCTACGCGATCCCGATCTCGGAGGCCGCGCAGATGCTCGCCGAGCGGCCGGTGATGGACAGCGCCCGCCAGCAGGCCAGCCGCGCCGAGGCCCGCGCCCGCGGCTTCGTCACCGCCGTGCACGGCGGCCAGCTCGAGCACGCCCGGCGCATGCTCTCGCCGACCTACGCGCGAAAGATCCGCTCGTACACCATGCGCACGATCGCCGAGCAGCTGCCCGGCGAGGGCAAGCTGCCGGTGCAGCAGTTCGTGGCGGCGCTCGAGGACATCGTCGAGTCGCAGGAGGCCGGCTCCGACAGCCTGCCGTTCGCACGCGTCCAGGACGTCGTCCTGCGCACCGGCACCCCCACCTTCATGGCCGCCCTGGGCGTCGACGGCCTGCTCTCGAAGGAGCAGGTCATCAGCTTCTTCTTCGAGTTCGCCCAGGCCTACGTCAGCGCCCGCCACTTCGGGGACATCTCCGCCGACGCCGCCATGGACGTCGCCCTCAACCGCCTGCAAACGATCGACGCCGCCCGCACCTTCGCCTTCGCCGAGGTCGCCCAGCGCATCGGCACCGGCGACACGATCGAGATCGAGAAGGTGGAGCTCGTCCCCGGCGCCTACGCGCCCCAGGCCGTCGTCCGCCTCAAGGTCGCCCACAAAGCCGACAAGGCGAGCGCCCAAACCTTCGTCATGCAGCTGCGGCTCGAGTGGGGCGACTGGTACGTCGCGGAGCTGCAGAGCGTCGGCCTCGGGTGACCGCGCGGCGCTCACGAACCAGGTACGTCGCCGGGCGAGCGGTTGAGGTAGATCCAGACCGAGCCGCGGGTGCCGGTGCGTAGCGCGGCGGCGAGGTCATCGCGGCCGTCCCGGTCATGGTCGAGGACGAGGAGCTCGACGATCGACCCGTCGAGCGAACCGGCGGTCGCGGGGGTGAGGCGGTGCGCTTTGGGGTCCGCGTCGGGGTCGCGGGCGAAGATCGTGATCGCGTTCCGGGTCGTGTTGTCGATGACGTGGGCGACCGCGACGTCGACCCCGGCGTCCCCGGTGAAGTCGCCGAGCGCGAGTCGACCGGTCTCGTATCCGGGCGAGTAGAAGCGCGGCTCATCGAACTCGAGCGGGGCGCTCTGTAAAATGACCGAGAAGCCGCGGTTGTCCTCGTGGAGCAGGACGATGTCGATGTCGCCGTCGTAGTCGGGGGCGGTGCGCGAGCAGCGACCCGGAGAAGATGGATGAGCCGCAGGCGCTCTCGGCCGGCATGAACACCCCTCACGGCGCCCACTTCAGGAGGTCGCCCCATTTTTCCTTGAGCCGCTGGACGTCGAGGCGACGACGGAGTTCGGCCGCGACCGTCCGGACCTGGACCTCGGCGTGAAAGCGGTTCATTGCCACCAACTCTCGCAGCCGCTCCACTGGCGTGCGCCGCAGGTTGGCCTCCAGCAGCGTCACGTCAATACCGAAGTCGATCGCCGCTTGCCAGGCGGATGCTTCGCTGCGGGGATCGTCGAGCGCCATGACTTCATGACAACGCGCCTGGGGCCGCCCGTCGAGCGGGCGCCGGGCGAGACATGCCCGGCTCACGGCGCGCCGTCGGCGAGCACCGTATCCGCCGCGGCGGTCGCGTCCTGCTCGACGTCGTTGAACTGGCGCCGGTCCTCGCCGACCTCCTGGCCCTTGCGGACGCGCACCACGCTGCCGATCTCGCCGGCGTGCTCGTAGCTCGACATCCAGCCCGGGGGGACGTTCGGGGTGGTCAGGCCGTAGACGTAGCGGGCGTCTCGCGGGGCGAGGTTGACGCAGCCGTGGCTCTTGCGGTGGCCGAAGCCGTCGTGCCAGTAGGCGCCGTGCAGGGCGAAGCGGCGATAAAAGTACTGGACCCACGGGACCGCCTCGACGTGGTACGGCGTCTCCTCGGCGTCCTCGGGGCGGTTGCGCATCGCGCCAAAGCCGATCTTGTTGCGGATGCGATAGATGCCCTTCGGCGTCGAGGTATTGGGCTTCGAACCGGTGCCGCTCGAGATCAGCGTCACGAAGATCGGGCGCTGGCCCTGCATGACGGCGAGGGTCTGCTGGCCGACGTCGACGTCGACCCAGGTCTCCTCGTCGCCGATGTCGGTCAGCGTCGGGCCCGGCTCGTAGTAGCGAACCATGCTGGTCTCCATGTAGCCGGGCACGCCGGGCCCGAGGCCGTCCGGCACGACCACCCAGCGCCGACGCCCGACCTGCTGGACCTCGGCGAGCGCGTCGATCTGCAGGTGGAAGGCGGGCGTCGCGGCCACCGGAGCGCCGGGCCTCGGCTCGGCGCGCATCTCGGCCTCGCGCGAGCTGACCCACGCGGCCATGCGACCCTCGACGATCGGCGCGTCGGCGAGCACACGCCCGTGGAAGTTGCTCGGCTGCTCGGGCCGCATGCCGCGGGCCAGCACGACCTGCTCGTCGGCGTCCTCGTAGATCTTTCCGTGCCCGGGGACCGGGCGCAGGTCGACGAAGGCGTACTGGCGATTGGCCTCGAGGTGGTCGTGCGGTTCACGGCCGCCGGTCAGCGCGTGGCGGGTGCGCCAGCGCGGGACCTCGGCGAGCAGCTTGCCCTTCCGATCCGCCTTCGGCTTGGCGTAGATGAACGGCACGACCTGGCCCTCGGGCACCAGCGGGAGCTGCTGCGGCGCGACCTCGGTCGCGGTCGCCGACTTGAGACACACGAAGCCGTCGCCCTCACGATGGCCGGCGCGCGCCCAGCCCTCGCCGTCGCAACCTGTCCCCTCGACCAGGCCGTAGATAGCGAACGCCGCCCCGCGGTCGATGCGTCCGCGCATGTCGCTGCCATAACGCGGCGCGGCATAGACGATCGACGTCCGCGTCGACACGCGGTTCCCGGTCGGCGCCGGGACCTCCGGCTCGGGCGGCTCGGCCAGGGTCACCGCCTCGGCCGGCTCCGGCGGCTCCGGCGGCACGACGCCCGCCGCTTTCGCCACCGCGGCGGGCTCGTCGACCGGGCGCGCCATCGCAGCGTCGCCGTCACAGGCGGACCCGGACAGCAGCAGCGCGGTCGCCAGGATCGGCAGCGAGAGGCCGGCGAACGCGGCCAGCCACGCCTTGTGCTGCGCACGCGGGGACGGTCCCGGGAGACCGGAGACGTGGGGCGGGCCGGAAGGAAGGGTCACGGGGCGGGGCATGGGGCTGGCTTTGATAACGTCCGGGCTTTCGTGCCATCATCCCGGGCGGTGCAGAGCTTCACAGGGACCTCCGAATACATCGTTTCTCCGGAGCTGGCGCGCGCCGTGGACGTCGCGGTGGTGCTGGGTCGGCCGTTGCTGGTGAAGGGTGAGCCGGGCACGGGCAAGACCTTGCTGGCCCGCGACATCGCTCGTTTCTTCAACACTCCGCTGGAGCGCTGGCACGTCAAATCCACGACGAAAGCGGTGGACGGACTGTATCAGTACGATGCGGTCCGGCGCTTGCACGACAGTCGCTTCAACGACGGCGAAGTCCGCGACATCGCGCGTTACATCACGCTGGGGCCACTCGGGCGGGCGTTCCGGCGCGACGAGCGCGTGGTCGTGCTCATCGACGAGATCGACAAGGCGGACCTCGAGTTCCCGAACGACCTGCTGCACGAGCTCGACACCATGAGCTTCACGATCGGCGAGACCGGCGAGACCGTCGAGGCGCGCCACCGGCCGATCGTCATCATCACCAGCAACAACGAGAAGGAGCTGCCGGACGCGTTCCTGCGCCGCTGCGTGTTCCACTGGATCGAGTTCCCCGACCGCGCGCTGATGCAGCGCATCGTGCGTGTGCATCACCCCGATGCCGAGGATCAGCTGCTGGCCAGCGCGCTCGAGACATTTTATACGCTGCGCGCCGTCGACGGCCTGCGCAAGCCGCCGAGCACCAGCGAGCTGATCGACTGGGTCTCGGCGCTGCGGCACAGCGGCATGGACCCGGCCAAGCTGCTCGGCGCCGGCCTGCCCTTCATCGGCACGCTGCTCAAGAAGGAGCAGGACATCGACACCGCGCAGCGCCGCTTCAACACGCCGCAGGGGACCCGCGGCGGCCGCACCGGGCACTGATGTTCCTCGACTTCTTTTACAAACTCCGCGAGCGCGGCGTCCCGGTGACGACGCACACCTGGCTCGCGCTGATCGAGGCGCTCGCGCGCGGGCTGCATCAGGACTCGCTCGACGGCTTCTATCAGGTCGCGCGGTGCGTCCTGATCCAGAGCGAGGCCCACTACGACGACTTCGATCGCGTGTTCGCGGAGAGCTTTCGCGGCGTGGCCGCGGACGCGCGCGATCTACTGTCCGAGATCGAAAAGTGGCTCGCGGACCCGAAGCTGCTCGAGCACCTCGACCCCGAGTTGCGCGCGCAGCTCAAGGGTATGGACCTCGAGGATCTGCGCAAGCAATTGCTCGATCGCCTCGCTAAGCAGAAGGAGCGCCACGACGGCGGCAGCCACTGGGTCGGCACCGGCGGCACCTCCCCCTTCGGCACCGGAGGCGCGCACCCGACGGGGATCCGCGTCGGCGGTGGTGGTGGCCGCAGCGCGCTCGCGGTCGCCGACGCCCGCCGCTTTCGCGAGTTTCGCCGCGACCTCGTGCTCGACACCCGCCAGATCGCCGCCGCGTTACGCCGCCTGCGTCGCCTCACCCGCGACGACGGCAAGCTGGTCCTCGACCTCGACGACACGATCGACGCGACCGCCCGCAACTGCGGCGACATCGAGGTCGTCCTCAACCCCGAGCGCCACGCCGACGTGCGTCTGCTGCTCCTGCTCGACGTCGGCGGCAGCATGGACCCGCACGCGCAGCTGGTCTCGCGCCTGTTCTCCGCGGCGCATCAGGGCGGTGGGTTCAAGGAGCTGCGCTCGTACTACTTTCATAATTGCGTGTACCAGCGCGTGTTCGAGGACGCCGCGTTCACCAGGCCGGTGCAGACCGCCGAGTTGCTCACGACCCTCGATACCCGGTGGACAGTGGTCCTCGTCGGCGACGCGTACATGCACCCGGGCGAGCTGAGCATGACGAGCGGCGACTGGTGGGAGAGCGCGCGCGGGCCCTCGGGTCTGAGCTGGCTCGCGCGCCTGGCCGACCGCTTCCCTCGCAGCGCCTGGCTCAACCCGGAGCCGCCGGGTCTGTGGAGATCCGGCACGATCGCCGAGATCGCGCGCGTGTTCCCGATGTTTCAGCTGACGCTTCAGGGCCTCGACGACATGGTCAAACACCTGCGGCGGCCCGCCCTGTCGAGCGAGCGCCGCAACCTCGTCGCGGCGCTCGCACGCGGCCG
>JAYUXQ010001300.1:0-15729 GCA_043752905.1 Nannocystis sp.
TGGGTGTCGTTGCGGGTCCTGAGCCAGCGCTGCACCGCCCGCTTGGGCCGCGTGCCGAGCGACTTGCGGCCCGTCGCGCCGCTTCGCACGATCTGCACGAAGTTGCGGACCATCTTGCCGTTGTCGCAGACGCGATGAAACACCGCCTCGAACAGCGCGCCGTCGCGGGACGCGAGCACCGCGAGCAACAGCGCCGGCATGTCCTTCATGAAGCCCTGCTCGCGGGCATAGACCGCCGCGCGAGCGAGGAACGCCGGCTCGACCTGCGCGCACAGCCGCGTCACCTCCGTGAGCTGCTCCTGCGCCGTGGCATAGAAGGTGCCGGTGAGACAGCCGGTCGTCACGTACTGCGCCAGCGTCTGCTTGTCGCTGCGCTGGTAGGCCATACCGCCTGCCGCGTTGATCGCGTCGGCCGGGGTCGTCTTGCTCCGCTTCGACGCGCGCTTGATCAGGGAGGAGAAGAGGTCGAGGTTGGCCATGACGGGCGCTCCGGTGCCGGGCCGCGACCATCGCGGCGCCGTTGGGGAGCTACAAGAGCACGCCGCGGACCACGCCACCTTGAGCCTCAAGAGATCAATATTCACGCATACTTACTGACTTCAACCCATCCTGCCGCCACCCTGAAACGCGCCATACGTATCTCGGTTTATCCGAATTTCTACAGCCTCCGAGGCTTGAAGAAGGGGCGCGGTGCAGGACGAACGTCGTATCCTGGGCCGGTGCGGACGACGGGAGGACACCGATGACTGCGCCGGCCCGGGACTTCGTGGGCGGCCGGCGACTGTGCGACGATCCGCTGATCCACGTCGTCGACGAGCTGCTCTCGCCGGCAGAGTGTGTACATATCATCGCGGTCGCCCGGCCGAAGATGCGGCGCTCGCAGGTCAGCGGGGCCGCGGGCGGCAAGGTCAGCCAGGGCCGCACCAACGCGCTCACGTGGGTCCGCCACGACACCGATGACACCGTGCTCGCGGTCGCCACGAGGATCTCCGCGACCGTCGGCCTGCCGCTCGCCCACGCCGAATCTCTACAGGTCATCCACTACGAGCCCGGCCAGGAGTATCGCACCCACTTCGACGCCTACGACCTCTCCACCGAAAAGGGCCAGCGCTACACCGAGCGCGGCGGGCAGCGTCTGGTCACCGCCCTCGCGTACCTCGGCGCGGTCGAGGGCGGCACCACCGACTTCCCTCGGCTCGGCATCAGCGTCGCTCCGCGGTGCGGCAGCGTGCTGGTGTTTCACAACTGCCACCCGGGCACCGATGTCTGCGACCGGCGCAGCGAGCATCAGGGCCGGCCGCCGCTACGCGGCGACAAGTGGGCGTTCAATCTATGGTTCCACGAGCGGCCGTACTGGCCATGACAGGGTGCCTGGCGGCGGCTCACAGCTTTTGGCACTTGCCGGCCTCGCACAGCCCCGAGAAGCAGTCGCTGTTGACCATGCACTGGTCCCCGCAACTGTTCTTGTCCTTTTCACAAAAATACGGGTCGCAGCTCTGGTCCCCGAAGTGGATGCAGATGCCCTCGCCGTTGCACTTCGCGGGGTCGACCGCCAGCATGTTGACGGTACAGCGGGTCGTACAGCCTGGCGTCTCGGTGTCGAGGAAGCAGTATGACTCCAGCTTCACCTCGCTCGCCGCGTTGCCCTGCGAGCACAGCCCGGCGTCTTGCAGGCACACGTCGTCGCACGAGATCAGCTGCTTGCCGCCGCCCGGTCCGGGCGTGGTGCAGCTCCCCGGGTCGGGCAGCTTGCACTGGCCCGCGTCGTCGCACACGCTCATCGTCGGCGCGGGGTCGTAGGCGTAGCAGGTGGTCTTCGGCCCCTCGATCTTCGGCAGCCACACGATATCCTGGCAGTCGGCCGGGCACGGGGTGTCGGCCGGAGCGACGCTGCACTGGCCGTCTGCGGTGCACGCCGAGCAGTTCGCGCCGCACAGCCCGCTCGCCATGTCCGGGTCCCCGGCCATGCAGATGCCGTCGATGCACGCGGCGCACTGCCCACAGCACGTCCCGTTGATGCACGCCTGCCCGACGTCGCCGCAGCTCGGCCCTGTCGTCATCGGCTCGCTGGTCATCGGCTCACTCGTCACCGGGTCCGTCGTCTGCGTGGTCGTGGTCGCGGTGACCTCGGTCGCGGAGGTCGGATCGAAGGTCGGGTCGGTGCCGGGGTCGGTGGTCGCGTCGGTGGTCGGGTCGAAGGTCGTGCCGAAGGTCGTGCTGGCGGTCGCCGACACCGAGGTCGTCGGCGACGTCGCCTCGCCGCTCGAGCTGCTGGTGCCGCCCTCGTCGACGCACTGGCCGGACTGGCCGCCCGCGAGCTCGCCGTACTTCTTGCCCGACGGGCACATCGGGTCAGGGAAGCTGCACAGACCGGCGGGCTCGCAGGTGCCGGGCAGGTCGCCATTTTGACACTCCGAGCTCTGCGCGCAGCTAAAGCTGTCGAGCTTGATGCAGCCGCCGGCAGTGAGGGTGACGAGCGCGACGATGGCACGACCGAGGTGACGCATGGGAGGATCCTCTGGAGTTCAAAAGCGCAGGCGAACGATGACGCCGGCTCCCGCCGGCGCTGTCCAGAATGACACGTCGTGGCGCGGCGACTGACGAGCGTGGAGGACCAGCTTGACCACGCCGGCGATGATCAACGCGCCGCCGACACCCGCGAGCACGCCTCCGGAGATCCGCAGGTTGCGAACGCGGCCGGCGTCTTCGGCGTAGGCGTCATAGTTTTCGGAGCCATGCATGGCGGCCTTCGCCTTGCTCTGCCCGGCCGCGAGCAACCCGGTCCCGACCGCGCCGAGCACGACGCCCGCGCCCAGCATGCCGATCCCCGCGGCGTCGATCCGCCGCTTCGGCTTCACTGGCGCTGGCGTCGGCATCGGCTCCGACTCCGGCAATATCTCCTCGAGGATCGGCTCCGGTGCGACCTCGCTGGGCTTCTCCTCGGAGACCTCGTCGTCGGGGTCGGCGGTCGTGGTGTCGGGCTGATCCTTGCAGCGATCGATGCCGACGCGCGCGGCCTCGGCCTGCTGCGCCGAGGCCCGCGTCTTCAGGAAGCGCTTGTATAACTTCGTGGCCCAGGTGCAGCGGCCGTGCAGGCGCTCGGCCTGGGCCCACGCGAACAGGATCCCTGGCTGCGGGTCGAGGGCGTAGGCGACTCGCAGCGATCGGATCGCGCTCGCGTACTCCTTCGCGTTGTAGCTGGTGAGGCCACGATCGAAGCGCTCCCTCGCCTCCGGATCGATCGCATCGGCGGGCGCGAGCGCGGAGAAAGCGGAGAGGACGATGGGGAAGAGCAGCGCAGCGGTCATGGCGGGAGGATCGGCGAGTCGGGGTCCCAGTTGGCCGACTTCTTGGTCTTCGCGGTCGACTTCGCGGGCCGCTTCTTCGTCGTCGTCGGCGTGGGCGCAGGACGCGTCGCCGGCGGAGTCGGCGGACCCGGTGTCGGCAGGATAGCGACCTCGGGCGGCGCAGCGGGGACCGGCGTCGGCCTCACGACCGGCGCCATAGGCACGACCACCGCCGGGACCGGCGGCACGGGCGGATCACCGCCGAGCGTGACGAACAGCAGGAGCATCGCCACCACGCCGCCGGCGACGAGCCACACCCACAGCGGCCAGCGCAACGCCGGGCTCGTACCTTCCGGGCGAGTGAGGACCTGCTCGCTGTCGCGGTCGTCCGGCAGCCGGATCAGGCCCGAGGTGGTCGCGTCGTTGACGTTACCCGGCACCGCCGGGCGACTCGACGCCGAAGCCAAAGCCGAAGCCGACGCCAAAGCACTCGCGGCGTTCACATCCGCCGGGATCGGAAACAGGCTGGTGCTCGACGCGATCTTCTCGCGGAGGTTGGCCTTGGTCTTCCTGATCAGGTCGGCGAACAGCTCGCCCATGAAGCCGCCGAGCTTGGCCGACGACAGCAGCATCCGTTGATCGTGCGCGTACTCCTCGAGCGCGAGCTGAAGCTCCTGCGCGCTCGCCCACCGCTCGTTCCGGTCGCGCGCGAGCGCCTTGAGCACGATCGCCTCGAGCGCCGGAGAGTACTCGGGGTTGATCGAGGTCGGCGCCGGCGCATCCTCGTTGCAGATCTTGCCCGCGACGACGAGGTCGTTGTCCCCGCTAAACAGCCGCCGACGCAAGGTCAGCTCCCACAGGATCGTGCCCAGCGAGAACACGTCGCTGCGGCAGTCGAGCGGCTCGCCGCGGCACTGCTCCGGCGACATGTACGGGACCTTGCCCTTGAGGGCGCCGTGCCCGGTGTTGGCCTGCAACGCGGTCACGCGGGCGATGCCGAAGTCGACCAGCTTCACGCTGCCGTCGTAGCTGACGAGGATGTTCGAGGGCGAGACGTCGCGGTGGACGATGCCGAGCGGGTTGCCGTCGCCGTCCTCCTTGTCATGGGCGTAGTGCAGCCCGGCGGCGGTGCCGATGACGATCTGCAAAATGTGCTCGGGCGTCAGCCACCCACCCTTCGCCTGGATCGCACGGACGATCTGGCGCAGGTCCTGGCCGACGACGTACTCCATCGTGAAGAAGAAGGTGCCGTTGTCGTCGCCGACGTCGTACACCTGCGCGATGTTGGGGTGATGCAGCGTCGCCGCCAGGCGAGCCTCCGCCAGCAACATCCGGATGAAGTTCTCGTCGTCCGCGTGCGACGCGAGGATCCGCTTGAGCGCGACCAGCTTCTCGAAGCCGTGCTGCGCCAGCGTCCGCGCCACGAACAGCTCCGCCATCCCACCGACCGCGAGCCGCGTCAACAGCTCGTACTTGCCGAGCCGCACGAGCGCCGTCTGCGTCTCTCGCGGCCTCGCCGGTGCAGCAACAGAGTCCATCGGTGGAGATTATAGGCAGCCCCTCCTCGTGGAGATAGACGCATGTAGGCAGACCCCTGTTGCGATGTCGCGCAGCGACACACCGAACAGTGGGCTACAGGCCCCCGACGTGTGCAGGAAGGCCGCGGCGCCGTGGCCACCGGGGGGCCCCAGTCTCCGGGCCCGGGATCACCCCACGGCCGGCTGCACGCGCGCTCACGCCGGCAACGGCATCACGCCGGTCAGCTCGGCGCTGACCTCGTAGAAGCGACGCGCGATGTCCCGGTCCTGCGACACCGGATGCGGGGGCGCCGGCTTGCTCTGCACGTAGTAGCCGCCGGTCGCCTCGACGAGCGCGGGGCTCGTGGCGAGCGTCACCGATGTCGCGGCGGACTCGGCGAGCGAGTCGTGGCCCTCCATCTCGAAGCCCTCGGTCAGCAGCTTGGTCGAGGTGACCCCCGGGTGCAGCGCGTTGACGGTGATCCGCCGGTGGGCGACGCGCCGCGCGAGCTCGACGGTGAACAGCACGTTGGCCAGCTTGGAGGTCGCGTAGCTGGCGTAGCTGTTGAACGCCTCGCGCAGCAGCTGGAGGTCCTCGAAGTCGATGCGGCCGCGGTTGTGAGCCATCGAACTGACGTTGACGATCCTTCGCAAGTGCGCCCCGACCGTGCTCTCGAGCACGAGGTGCGTCAGCAAGAACGGCGCGAGGTGGTTGACCGCCATCGTCATCTCGACGCCGTCGACCGTACGCTCGCGCTGCTTCATGAACACACCCGCGTTGTGAATGATGACCTCCGGCTGGTGGCTGTCGTGGGCCATCTGCGCCGCCATTGCGCGGACCGCGGCGAGGCTCGAGAGGTCGGCGATCACCGGCTCCGGGGGCCTCCCGCCGAGCCCTCGCAGCTCCTCCACCGTCGCCCGCGCCCGCGCGGGATCCCGGCCATGGACCAGCACGCGCGCGCCCTGACGGGTCAACTCGCGGGCCGTCTCACGGCCGATGCCATCGGTGGACCCCGTGACGAGGATGAGCGGGTCGGCCGAGAGGGGTACGTTCATGGCCCAAACGTGTCGCGGATCGCCCAACCTGTCGAGCGTCCGCTGGCCCACCGGCGGTACCATGCCCGCCATGCACATCCCCCTGCTCTGTCTCCTCGGCTTCGTCCTCTGGACCGTGCTGCTGGTGGTCGTCGGCATCGCCGCGGTCCGCCTCACCGCGATCGCCACCGGCAAGGCCCCGCCCAACGGCTTCCCCGCCGACGTCCCGCACGGCAGCGACCGCTACCGACGGACCATGCGCGCGCACATGAACTGCGTCGAGAACCTGCCGCTGTTCGCGTCCGTCGTGCTCACCGGAGCGGTCGTGCATGCCGGCTCGCCCTTGATGGACACCCTGGCGCTCACCTATATGGGCGCCCGCGTGCTGCACTCGCTGCTGCACATCGCCTCGGGCGAGTTCGCCGTGATCGCCGTGCGACTGATCAGCTACGTCGTCCAGCTGGTGTGCCTGAGCTGGATGGGCCTGCTGGTCGCTCGCGTCATCATGTCGGGCAGACTCGTGTAGCCGTCACGGTGCCGCAGCAGCGAAGATCGTCGGCGCCGCGAAGGCGAGGCGCCGACGCATGACCTCGATCGCCTCCGGGTTGTGATCGATGAGCGTCACCTGCCGACCGAGCCGCACCGCGGCCTCGCCGAAGGTCCCCGACCCGGCGAAGAAGTCGAGCAGGCGGTCACCCGCGCGCGAGTGCACCCGCACGATCCGCTCGACCACCTTCAAGGGCTTCTGCGTCGGATATCCGGTCTTCTCGCGCCCGTTCGGGCTGACGATCGTCGACCACCAGGTGTCGGTCGGCGTCTTGCCGCGGGCCGCCTTCACCGGCCCGACCAGCCCCGGCGCCATATAGGGGATCCTGTCGATGGCGTCGTACTCGAAGGTGTAATCGCCGGGGTCCTTCACGTACCAGAGAATGTTGTCGTGCTTGGCCGACCAGCGACTGCGCGAGCGGGCCCCATAGTCGTAGGCCCACACGATCTCGTTGATAAAGCCCGCGCGCCCGAAGATCTGGTCGAGCGCCACCTTGGCGTAGTGCACCTCGCGGTAGTCGAGGTGCAAAAAGAAGCTGCCCCGCGCGGTCAACAGGCGATGCGCCTGCTCCAACCTCGGCCACAAAAACCCGAGGTAATCGTCGAAGATATCCGCGTACGCCCGCGTCCCGAGTTTGATGGTGCGATAGCGCCGACCCGAGAACCCGGTGCGATCACCCTCGGCGTCCTGCACCACCTGGATCTGCGTGCGCGCCTGCGTGCGCCCGGTGTTGAAGGGCGGGTCGACGTAGATCAGCTCGAAGGACCCCGCCGGGAACGCTTCAAGGATCGGCAAGTTGTCACCGACGTAGATCTGTGGCGACGGGAACTCCGGCGCTTGCGCCGGGCTGGCCTCCTCGGCGGACCTGGCCCCGGGGACAGGTCCGTCGCCGCTCACGGCGTGAACTCTCCCTTGCCCTGACGCACGACCTCGACCTCGCCGTCGACGAAGCGCAGCACGGTCGAGGGGTCCGGCCACAGCGCGCCGATGTCGACCACGACCGCGACGTCTCGCGCGTACCGCTGCTCGTAGTTGTCGGGCTCCTCCAGCTCCGGCAAGTTGTCGTCGTACGGCGTGAGGGAGCCGGTCAGCAGCGGCTCCCCGAGCTCGGCCACGAGCAGGTTGGCGACCACGTGGTCTGGCATGCGAATGCCGACCTCGTGGTTGCGGTTGTACATGCTGCGCGGCACGTCCGACGCGGCCTTGAGGATCAACGTGTACGGCCCCGGCAACAGGCGCCGGATCAGGCGAAAGTGCGAGTTACTCATCACGCCGTATCGTCCGACCTCCGCGAGGTCCTTGACGATCATCGTCAGGGGCTTGTGCGACTTCTCGTCGAGCCCCTTGAGCCTGCGGATCGACGCGATACCCTTGGCGCTCGACAGGGCGCAGCCGAACGCGTAGCCGGTGTCCGTCGGATAGATGATCACCTGACCGCGACGCAGGGCGTCGACCGCGGGCTGCAGCTTGCGCGGGTTGGGTCGCTCGGGCTCGATGTGGATACGCATCGGACTTTTAGCCTTCTCTTGCCTTGGATCTTGCTCGTCTCACGCTGCCGGGCGTGGCGCGTCCGGGGTGGCGCGTCCGGGGTGGCTCGTCCGGGGTGGCTCGTCCGGGGAGCCGCGCCCGGACGCGCCGCGTACAGCGAACGACGGGGCTCAGCGATGCAGCGTGGTGCCGACCGAGCGCAGGTCCTCGCAGGCCTGCCTGACCCGCGCCTGCATGCCCTTCTCGGCCGCCTTGAGGTAGGCGCGGGGGTCGTAGTGCTTCTTGTTGCCGACCTCCCCGTCGATGCGAAGTACTCCGTCATAATTCTTGAGCATGTGGTCGGCGATCGGGCGGGTGTAGGCGTACTGGGCGTCGGTGTCGACGTTCATCTTGACCACGCCGTACTCGAGGGTCTCGTGGATGTCGCTCAGCTCGGAGCCGGAGCCGCCGTGGAACACGAGGTCGAAGCGGGCCCTGGTGCCGAGCTCCTTCGCGACCGCCAGTTGCCCGTCGCGCAGGATCGTCGGCTTGAGCTTGACGTTGCCGGGCTTGTAGACGCCGTGCACGTTACCGAAGGTGGCAGCGAACATGTAGCGGCCGCCCTCGACCGCGCCGAGCGTGCGCGCCACGCTGACCATGTCCTCGGGGGTCGTGTACAGCTTCTCGGCCGGGGCGCCTTCATGGTCGACGCCGTCCTCTTCGCCGCCGACGACGCCGGCCTCGACCTCGAGGATCACCTCGAGCTCGGCACATTCGTGAAGCAGCTGCCGGGCGATCTTCATGTTGTCGGCGAGCGGCAGGGCCGAGCCGTCGAACATGTGCGATTGAAACAGGTTGGCCTGGCCCGCGGCGCGTCGGCGACGGGTCTCGGCGAGCAGCGGGCGGATGAACTTGTCGACCTTGTCGGCCTGGCAGTGGTCGGTGTGGATCGCCACGTTGATCGGGTAATGCGCCGCGACGCGGTGGATGTACTCCGCGAGGGCGATCGCCCCGACCGCCATGTCCTTGATGAATTGCCCCGCCGCGAACTCACCGCCGCCGGTGCTCACCTGTAAGATGCCGTCGCTCTTCGCCTCGGCGAAGGCCGCCAGCGCGGCGTTGATCGTGCTCGACGAGGTGATGTTGATCGCCGGATACGCGAACTTCTCGGTCCGCGCGTGGTCGAGCATCCTGCAATACGTGGCGTGGTCGGCGACGGGCATGGCGGGCCATGCGTACCACAGCCGCCGCGGGTCGTCACGGTGTCGCCGCCGCGGGCGCGGGCGGTACGGCAGCCGCGGCCGCGCTTCGCTGGCGCCGGCGCTCGGCGAACCAGTGCACCGCGAGCAGCGCCAGGATGATCGCGTAGGGGTCGTAGGGGCTGCGCAGCCGGACATCGCCGAAGAACACCGCCGCGAGCACCATGGAGGTCAGCAAGATCAGGGCGATCAGCGCCAGCGCCGGTTCGCGGCGCAGGCGCGCCATGCCGAGCCCGACCCCGAGCAGCGAGGGCAGCAGCACGAACACCTGGAAGCCGTAGCGAAACACCTCGGAGATCGGTAAAAAAATGTGCCGATTCTTGGCGTTGTCGGGCCACTGCCGCGAGATGAACCACTGCAACAGCAGGTTGGTCACCGAGTACTGGATCTGCCCGACGATGCCCGTGCGCCGGTAGCACTCGCGCCGCAGCTCGCGGTGGATCCACGGGTCGCCGATGTAGCCGACGAAGCGGATCGTCTCCGAGTCCATCGCCGGGTTGAGGGCCAGCGGGTGACCGGGCGGGAAGGTGACGTCGAGCGTGCGGTAGCTCGGCAGGCTGACGCGGCGGCCGTCGCTGGTCTTGGCCTTCTTCGCGCTCTTGTCGAGGTCGGCCTGGTTCTTGAACGCCTGCGTCACGATGTTGTGGCAGCGGCCCGCGGTCAGGTTCATGTTGGCGTTCTCGGCGATGCCGTCCCAGCGCCCGGTGTGGCTGTGATAGCGCCACATGCTAAACGCCAGCGCCAGCACCAGCGGCACGCCGACGCCCGCGAGCTGGCGGACGCGGACCCACGCCAGTCGCCGAAAGTTGATCGACCACAGCGCGAACACGCCGACGAAGAAGATCGCCGACTGGGGCCTGAGCATGAAGCACATCGCCGAGGCCACGCCCGCGAGCGAGGCCCCCTTGCCCTCCTGGATCACGCGCACGAGCCAGTAGGCGGACAGCAGCTGCACGCACAAAAACGGCGTCTCCGACAGGAAGTAGCCCGTCGTCGAGAGGTTCGGGTACCACAGCAACGCGGCCACGCCCGCGATCGCGGCGAGCCGCGCGGTCGGCAAGATCCGGCACGCGAGTAGATAGGTCAGCGGAACAGCCGCTGCCCCGAGGGTGCCCCAGAGCACAGCCGCGGCGCGGTACGGCGGGTTCGGGCCGAACAGCTTGAACACCGCCGCGAGCAGGAAGTGCGTGCCGTACGCCTGCCACGCCAGGTCGCGGGCGCCGCTGCGCGGACCGTGGACCGCGAGGTCGGTCGCGCGCTTCACATACATGCCCATGTCGCTAAACACGTAGTCGCCGGGCGGGTGGACCAGCAGCACCCACAACAGGCGGCTGGCCAGCGCGAGCAGCGTCAACCACACGAGCAGGCGCCGGCTGGGGACGACGCCGCGAGCGAGGCGCGTCGGTGGCGGGTCGCGGTCGACAGCGGAGGTCGTCACGGTGCGGGAGGGTAGACGACGGCCGGCGGGTGCGGGAGGGGTTCCTGGTTGGGTGGGGGCGCGGTAAAAGGAGTTCATGTCCGTGCTGCCGCCGCTCCAGGGTCCAGAGGTGTTCACCACGCGTCGCCGCCGCCTGGCGGCCCGGCTGGGTTCGGTGCCCGCGGCCGTGTTCGCGGGAGATCTGGTGCCGCGCAATTATGCCGCCAACATCTACGCCTACCGGGCCCACAGCCACTTTCTCTACCTGACCGGCGTTCACTGGCCCGGCGCGGTGCTGTTGGGCGAGGGCGACGAGTGGGAGATCTTCGCCGCCCCGCCGGCCCCGGACGACGCCCTGTG
Organism: Nannocystis sp.; assembly: GCA_043752905.1. GTDB lineage: Bacteria > Myxococcota_A > Polyangia > Nannocystales > Nannocystaceae > Nannocystis. The sequence goes on from JAYUXQ010001300.1 coordinate 10,890, forward strand.
GATCGGCCCCAGCGCGAGCTGGGAGACCCTCGCGGCCGCTTGCGGGGTCCAGGCGATCCGCCCGCTGTCGGACCTCCGGGACGCCGTGACCGCCAGCGGCGGCGCCGAGGCGATCGCCACCCTGCCGGCGATCCACCCCCGCACCCGCGCGCAACAAGCATCGCTGCTGGGCCGCCCCTGGGGATTACACGACGAGTCCCAGCACGGCGCGATCGCCCTCGAGGCCCACGACAGCAGCCTCGCCGACGCGATGATCGCCATGCGCCTGGTCCACGACGACGCCGCGCTGGAGCTGCTGCGCAGCGCCGCCGAGGCCGCCCGCGCCGGCCACCTCGCCGGCATGGCGGCCACGGCACCCGGCAAACGCGAGAGCGACGTCCGGGCCGCCATCGAGCGCGAGTTCACGGCCCGCGGCTGCTCCCCCGCCTACGGCAGCATCGTCTCCGTCTCCGGGGAGATCCTGCACAACGAGCACAGCCACCAGGTCATGCGCGCCGGAGATCTCCTGCTGGTCGACGCCGGCGCCGAGTTTCACGGCTGGGCCAGCGACGTGACCCGCACCTGGCCGGTCTCGGGCCAGTACAGCCCGAGCCAGCGCGCCCTGTACGACATTGTCCTACAGGCCAACATCGACGCCATCGACCGGGTCCGGCCGGGCGCTCGCTACCGCGACGTGCACCTGCAAGCATGTCGGACGCTGACCCGCGGCCTGGTCGACGAGGGTCTGCTGCGCGGCGAGGTCGACGGTCTGGTCGAGCGAGGCGCCCACGCGCTGTTCTTCCCGCACGGCGTCGGTCACCTGATGGGCCTCGACGTGCACGACATGGAGGACCTCGGAGATCGGGCGGGATATGCCCCGGGACGCAAGCGCAGCGGCCAATTCGGGCTCGGCTACCTCCGCCTCGACCGCGACCTCGCGCCGGGCATGGTCGTCACGATCGAACCGGGCCTCTACTTCGTACCGGCGATCCTCGACGACCCGGCGCTGTGCGGGGCCTTCGACCGCGATGGCACCCTCAATCGCGACCGCCTCGCCGCCTTCGCGGATGTCCGGGGCATCCGCATCGAGGACGACGTGCGCTGCACCGCCGGCGCCCCCGAGGTCCTGACCGCGGCGATCCCCAAGACCGCCGACGCGGTCGCCGGCCTGGTCGGGGACAACGCCGCCGGCCGGCCCGGACAGCGCATCGAGGACGCCGCCTGAGCGCCCGGATCGCGCCGCCCGCCACAATGCCGCCCGCCACGATGCCGCCCGACAATGCCTGGCCAAAACCCCGCCCAGACCTGGCTTGGCCCCTCCGGGTCGGCCCGCCGAGCTCGCCGTGAAACTCGCGCCCGTTCCTTGCGCTGGCGCGTAGCAACGGATAGACGCTCATGATAGGCTGGCCCCGCCTGGGCCCCTTCGGCCTCGAAACGGGCCCACTGGCCCACTGGGTCCACTGCGTTATCCATGGCCCTCATTCGCTCATTGGAGTCGACGATGAACCTCCGCACCAAGCTCCTGACGCTCCCGACTTCTGGCCTCCTCTCGCGCGCCGTGCTCGGCACCGTGCTCGGCCTCGCTGTGGGCGCTGGCTGTAACAGCCGCGAGGAGCTCGCGCCCTGGTTCGCGCAGGAGATCGCCATCATGTGCACCACGGCTCCGACCGCGACCGTCGGGCAGCCGTTTCGCTGGGAGCTCAAGCCGACCGGCGGCGTCGGCGACCTGTCCTTTGAGGCGACCGGGCTCCCGCCGGGCCTGACGATCGACCAAAACGGCGTCATCTCGGGCACCCCGACGATGGACGGCACCTTCGACCAGCTCGTCATCACCGTCACCGACGCCGAGGGCAACGTCTCGATCTTCGACGCCTGTGGCGGCATCACGGTCGACAAGCCCGACGCCCCGGTGATCGAGTGCGTCGACGCCAGCGGCAGCATCCCGGACGGCTTCGTCGGCGTTGGTTACGTCGATTACCAGGTCAAGGCCCCCGGCGGCGCCACCCCGTACATGTGGTCGGTGACCGGGCTCCCGCCCGGCCTCACGCTGACCCCCGACGGCGCCACCACCACCTCCGCCACGATCTCCGGCACCCCGACGACCAAGGGCACTTACAACGTCGAGATCACCGTCACCGATGCCGGCGGGCAAGAAGTCCGCGGCCAGTGCGGCGAGCTGATCATCAACGACCCGATCTCCGTCGACACCGACGCGCTGCTCAAGGTCTACCCGGGCTGCGTCCCGCTCGACGTGACCCTCGCCCAGCTCCAGGCCGACGGCATCGTCTATGGCGGCGACGGCAGCCCGATCTCCTGCGAGCTGCGCGCCGGTCGCGGCAACGGCAGCGACAACTTCGACAACGATCCGATGACCCCGAGCACGCACCCGCCGGGCCTCACGCTCACCAACGCCTGCGCCGTCACCGGCACGATCAGCCCGTCGCTGCCGTTCGGCATCTACGCGTTCATCACCACCTTCACGCAGAGCGGCCAGAACGCGTTCGTCCCGTACTGCGCAGCGCAGATGACCCAGCCCGGCACCGCGTACGACATCATCCGCGAGGACACCGGCACCGACTCCACCTTCAAGCCCGGCGTCGTCGTCCTCGACGACGGCCAGATGCTGTCCTACGGCACCGACGTCCCCGACCCCAAGGTCACCGTCACCGACGGCGTTACCGCCTGCGCCGGCAACACCTGCTTCTACAGCTTCGTGTTTGGCTACAACACGCTGTCGCAGATGATGTCGATGGTGACCGCCAACCCGAACTCGAAGTTCCCGGCCCAGGGCTTCGACGGCTTCACCCACGCCCTGCGCATCTCGGACGCCACGCTCGACATCTTCCGCGGCCGCGCCTACGTCACCAACATCCGCCTCGACTACTGCATCGCCGACAACGCGGACGACTGCGGCAACGACCCGAAGTACACCGCGGCCCAGCGCGGCGAGCTGGTCCGCCAGAACGGCGGCGGCAGCAACTACTACTTCAGCCTGGTCGCCCTCCCCAGCAACTGAGGCGCGGCGAGCCCTTCAGGCCCCACCCCGGCGAAATATCGTTTGAGCAGTCAGGACAGTCGCGGAGGTGGGGCCGCCAGTTTGCGAGATCGCCGGGTCGCCCGGGTCATCGATCGCGAGATCGCACCGATCTGGCACGACCGCTTCGCCCGGCTGATCATTCGTAACCTGCCGGGCGCGAGCGATGTCATCGCGCTCGACATCCACTGCGGGGTCGGGCGCACCACCGCCGAGCTGCTCGGCCGGCTCGGCAGCGCCGCGCGCGTGCTGGCGATCGAGCCCGACGACACCCTCATCGAGTTCGCCAAGACGCGCATGCGTCCCGAGTGGAAGAACCGGGTCTACCTCAAGCCCGGCAACTTCGACGACGTCACGGCGATGGCCGACGACAGCTACAACCTCGTCGTCGCCAACCTCGTGCTCGGCGACGCCGGCGACATCGGCTCCGCGCTCGCGGAGATGATCCGCGTCAATCGCATCGGCGGGCGCATCCTCGCCACCTTGCCGATGGCCGGCTCATGGCACGAGGTCGAGGACATCTTCGCCGAGGTCCTGCGCGACGCTGGCCTCACCGCCGCCGTGCGCCGCCTCGAGCGCCTCCGCGAGCTGCGACCCACCGGCCCCCAGCTCGAGCGGGTCGTCCGCGAGGCCGGCGTGGCCGAGGACGACTTCGTCATCGAGCAGGAGCGCTTCCAGTTGCTGTTCCCCAGCGGCCGCGAGTTCCTGTTCGCGCCCGTCGTCGAGCACGGCCCGCTGCGCATGTGGAAGGCCGTCATCGGCAAGGATGGCAGCCCCCAGGAGCTGTTCTGGCGGCTCAAGGAGGCGATCGACACGTACTACACCGGCCACGTGCTGGCGGTGAACGTGATGGCCGGCCTGATGAACGTCCACGTCGCCAAGGGCACCGAGAGCCCCGGCCCGCGACTGGCTGCGCGTCACTGGCGGCACTATCCGACCCTCGACGCGCTGTGGGGCGGGCTCGCGGCTGGCTACGTGCGGGTCTCCGAGCCGAACCTGCCGTCCTTCTCCGACGGCGACGGCGACTTCGACTTCGACCTCGAGATCGATGAGGGCGAGGGTCGCCGCACCGGCGCCCAGAAGCCGGTCACGACCTCCGTCAACATCATCACCGAGGACTTCTACGACGACGCCGAACCGTCGACCGAGGCCCTCGAGTCCGCGACCCCCGCCCGCCCCGCGACCCGCTTCAGCCCCGCCGCCCGCATGGGCTCCGAGCCGGCGAGGTCGATCTCGACCGTTCAATCGGCGCAAAACGCCGCCCAGGCCGCCAGGCTCAGGCGCCCCCCGGTCGCCGAGGACGACTTCTCCGACCTCGACGACCAGGTCGACCCGACCTCGACCTTCAAGCACAGCGAGCTGCGCGACGCCTTCGCGGCCCAGCACGCGAGCGCGCAACAAACTCCGCCGGACGACGACGCCGCCCTCTCGGAAGAATTCGTCGACGAGCCCGTCGACCCGACCTCGATCTTCCGCACCCAGGATGTCCGCGCTGCGATCCAGCCCGACTCCAGCGACGCGGACCACGACAGCTATCAGAGCGACGAGCAAGCGTCGGATCCCGCGGGCGATGCCGGCGACGATGAGGACCACTACAGCTATCAGAACGACGAGCAAGCGTCGGAACCCGCGGGCGATGCCGGCGACGATGAGGACCACTACGCCAACGTGGCCAACGTGGCCAACGTGGCCAACGTGGCCAACGTGGCCAACGTGGCCAACGTGGCCAACGTGGCCGACGCGGAGACGAGTACGGACGAGCCCGCGAACGACGAGCCTGAGCCCATCGATGACACCGGGTCCGTCGCGGACGAGGACGAGGACGAG
>JAYUXQ010001301.1:0-2589 GCA_043752905.1 Nannocystis sp.
CCACCCGGAAGGTCGCGTGCACAGACCCGACACAAGTCCTGTTCACCCCCGCCCTGCGCTTCTTCCCGAGCTTCGTCTCGATAATCTGTCGGCGCTCACCAGTATGGGACCCCGGTTTCTCACCACCATTCCCCCCCTGGGTCCTCCTGCGTGACGCTTCCTCCAGCGCATGGGCCGGACCGGCCGCCGCGGGGGCGTTGCTCCGAACTGCACCTTCCTGACCACCAGCCCCGCCGCGACCGTGCAAGCCGCCGCGCTCCTGCACCTCCACGCGCAGGGCTACGTCGAGCCCGTCGAGCCCAGCCGACGCGCCGCCCACATCCTCGCCCACCAGATCCTCGCGCTGGCGATCCAGCATCAGGGCATCCCGGAGGTCGACCTGTGGCCGCCAGGCTCAAGGTGGGGTCATATGGTGCTTCTCGTGCTCCTGGTACGCCAACACGCCGAACACGACCATCAGAAGTGCCCGCACACTATCGAACAGCAGTATGTCGAGTCTATCGAACTGAACAAAGACGATCATGCTCACGATGAAGATCAGCAGACCAACGGTCGTGCCGGCCTGAATACCGGCCCTGTTTCCGCTGCGGATCCAAACCACGCTCCAGAGACAAATGCTCAGCGACAGGAACATATTGTAGATCATGATCAGCCGAAGAATCCCCATGTCGGGCTGATGCTTCATCCCAAACTGACCGAGCTCGCGCGGCTCCGCGAAGACGCGGAGGCAGACGGGTCGACCCTCGACCGCGTTCGCGCGGCCATCCGCGAGTGCCTGCCGGGCGGGGAGGTCTCGATCGACGCCGCCGCGCAACGGTTGCGAGTCGGCCGCCGCGCACCCCCGCGCAGGCGTGCTCCTCCCGGACCGGGCCCGCGGCGGTAGACTGTGGCCCGCCGTGAACTCCCGCGACCCCAGCCCCCCCGTGACCGCAGCCATGGCGGCCTTCGACAAGGAGGTGCTGCGTAGCGAGGGCCTGCGCGCGTCGATCCTCGCCGGCGTCTTCGGTGTGAGCACCGTGTTCGTGATCCTCGCCCCCCTGCTGTTCCATGAACCGCTGCAGCGGTTCTTTCGCAGCGAGCAGGCGATGCGCACCGTGCAGCTGTTGGTCTTCGCCGTGTTCACCTACACGATCGTCCTGCGGGTCGTGACCGGCCGCATGATCGCCCGGGGCCGCGGTGTGCCGCGCTGGCTGGCGGTCGTGAGCACCGTCATCGAGAGCATGATCCCGACGCTGATCTTGTGGCTCCTCGGCATGACGATGCAGCCGGCCATCGTGCTGTTCACGCCGCCGAGCCTGATCTACTTCCTCTTCATCATCGTCGCCGCGCTGCGCCTCGACGCCCGTCTGTGCGTGCTCGCCGGCGTCACCTCCGCGATCGGATATGTGACGCTCGCGTTATGGGCGTTGCAGCAGCCCGTGACCGAGCTCGACGCCTTGCTGCGCTCACCTTTCCACCACCTCGGGAAGGGCGTCATCATCGCTTTATGCGGAGTCGCGGCCGCGATCGTCAGTCAGCAGATCCGGCGCCAGATCGCGGCCAGCTTTCGTATCCTCGAGGATCGCAACCGGATCGCCGGGGTGTTCGGCCAACACGTGTCACCCGCGGTCGTCGATCGCCTGCTCGCCAGCGGCACGGCCCCCATCTCCGAGGTGCGCCGGGTATGCGTGATGTTCCTCGACATCCGCGACTTCACCAGCTTCTCCGAGCGCCGCGGCCCCGCCGAGGTCGTCGACTACCTCAATTGCCTGTTCGGCTTCATGGTCGAGGTCGTCAGCGAGCACGGCGGGATCGTCAACAAATTCCTCGGCGACGGCTTCATGGCCGTGTTCGGCGCCCCTCTGGCCACCGGAGACGACGCCGGAAACGCGGTCGCCGCGGCGCTGGAGATCGAGGCCCGCGTCGCCGCCGCGGTGCTCGCCGGGACGATCCCACCGACGCGCATCGGCGTCGGTCTCCACCTCGGCGAGGCGCTGACCGGGACCGTCGGCTCGCAGCAGCGCCGCGAATACACCGTGATCGGCGACGCCGTGAACCTCGCCGCGCGCATCGAGGCCCTCAACAAGCAATTCGCCACCAGCGTGCTCGCTTCCTCCGAGGTCGTGCACGCCCTCGCCGGGCGTCACACCGCCCGCTCGCTCGGCCCGGTGCAGGTGAAGGGACGGACGGCCCCGATCGAGGTCTTCGCCCTCACCGCGTCACCACCCGCCTGACGCCGGGTCCGCGGACCGCCGTCGCTCGCCCGGCGCAGCGTATTACGGCGAGGGCACAGGCCGCCTCGCGCGAGCGACGTGTCACGACGCAGAACGCAGGCGCACGATCATCGGCAGCTCGCTCGGCCGCAGCGTGACCCGCGGGACCGGCTCCACCACGGCGCCCGGTGCGAGCGCGACGGTCCAGCGGCGCAGCGTCGTCGCCAGCGCCAGCGTCCCCTCCATCCACGCGAACGCCGCGCCGATGCACACCCGCGCCCCGCCACCGAACGGCACGTACGCGAAGCGCGGCAGCGCTGCCTCGAACTCCGGCGTCCACCGCTCCGGACGGAACTCGAGCGGCGCCGGGTAATAGCGCTCGTCGCGGTGCAGCAGG